>NZ_JBHVYK010000001.1:140972-156637 GCF_042880855.1 Streptomyces sp. NPDC058291 | reverse complement strand
CCGGATGGGTTGGGGTGCCCCCCCCCGCCCCGGTCCGGCCGGGCGCCAACCCCCCGGGGGGCGGGCCCCCCCCCCCCGGGGGGGGGGGGCCCCCGGCCCCGTCGGCCCCGCACACCACTCGTGACGACCTCCCACGACTCAAGCCGCGCAGCGCGACAGTCGCCTGCCACGTTCCTCCCGACCGAAACGACCAGAATCAGGGGCCAACGATGTCGCAGAACGCACTCACCCAGCACCTGACCGACCCGCGCACCGGTCAGGAGCGGTTGTCCGTCACCGTCGGCCGCGCGGCCGACACCCGCGCGGCCGTGGCCGCCGCCCGCGGCGCCCAGCCCACCTGGGCCCGGCTCACCCCGCGGGAGCGGGCACGACGCCTCCTGAGGTTCGCGGACCTCATCGAGGAGCACTCCGCCTCGTACGTCCTGGCCGAGCAGGCCGGCACGGGGAAACCCACCGCCGAGGCGCAGGGCGAGGTCGAGAACTGCGCCGACCTGCTCCGGTTCTACGCCGGCGCCCAGCGCGCCGACACCGCACCCGCGGCCGGCCGGCGCATGAGCGACCGGGAGAGCTGGGTGCGGTGGGAACCCATCGGCGTCGTCGCGGCGATCGTGCCCTGGAACTATCCGCTCATGATGGCCGCCTGGCGCATCGCCCCGGCACTGGCCGCCGGCAACACCGTCGTCCTCAAACCCGCCCTGACCACGCCGGACACCGCTCTGCTGCTCGCCCGGGACGCGGCCAAAACCCTCGGCCCCGACGTACTGGTGGCCGTGCCGGGCGACCGCGAGACCGGGCGGCTGCTGGTCGCCGAGGACGTCGACGCGGTGGCCTTCACCGGCAGCGAGGCGGGCGGCCAGGACGTCGTCACCCGGGCGGCACTGCGCCGGGTCAGTCTGGAACTGGGCGGCAACTGCCCCGTCCTGGTACTCCCGGACGCGCCCACGGACACCTACGAGGCGCTGGTGCGGGCCGTCACGTACAACGCCGGTCAGAGCTGCGCCGCCCCGGCGCGGGTGATCACGCTGCGGGAGAACTACGACCGCGTCGTCGACGGCCTGGCCAAGGCGATGGGCGACCGCCGTGCCGGAGTCGACTTCGGACCGCTCAACAACGCCGACCAGGCGGCACGTCACGACCGCATCATCGCCAGCAGCGCGGCGGGCGTCGAGCACGTCGCGGGCATCGCGCCGCAGCCGGGACAGGAGAACGGCTACTGGCGGCCCGGCCGCGTCCTCGCCGATCTGGCGCCCGACGACCCGGCCGTGCTGGAGGAGGTGTTCGGCCCCGTGCTGACGGTCCAGGCGGCGGACGACGTGGACGAGGCGGTGGCACTGGCCAACTCCGTACGGCAGGCACTCGCCGCGAGCGTCTGGGGATCCGACACGGCCACCGTGCTGACCGTGGCCGACGGGCTGAACGCCGGCGAGGTCTGGGTCAACTGCCACCTGGACCAGAGTCCCGAACTGCCCCACGGCGGCCGGGGCAGCTCGGGGCACGGCACGGACATGAGCGTCCTCGCCCTCACCGAGTACCAGCGCCCCAAGACCGTCACCGTGCGTCTCGACGCGCACTGACCGACAGGACGGCACGCCGCCTCCCGCGGCGCCCGCGCGGACGAAGGAGAAGAGGAACATGAGCACTGCGCCGGCCGACCGAACCGGTGACACCCTGAGCGCGACCGTACGTGATCTCGTCGCCCGGCAGCTGCCCGGCGGCGCCGGCGACGGGCTGAGCCCGGACCTCCCGCTGCGCGATGCCGGGCTCGACTCGCTGCGCACGGTCGCGACGCTGGTGGCGATCGAGGACGAGTTCGGGCTCCAGCTCCCGGACGAGCTGATCACCCCTGAGACCTTTCACAGCCTGCGGACACTGACCGCCGCTCTCGTGTCGGTGGCGGGCACGGAGCCGGTGGCAGGCACGGAGCCGGTGACAGGCACGAAGTCGGTGACAGGCACGGAAGAGGGCACGGCGCACGAGGCGGGGGCGGCCGATGCCGCCGCCTGAGCCGGCACTGAGGTTCGGCGTCCACTCCGGGCAGCAGTACGAGAGCTACGGCGAGATACTGGCGTTGTGGCGCCGCGCCGAGGAACTCGGCTACGACTGGTGTTCGGTCTTCGACCATCTGCGCCCGCCCATGGGTGGACCGGACGGACCGTGTTTCGAGGGCACCACCCTGCTCTCCGCGCTCGCCGCGCACACCACTCGGATCCGCAGCGCGTTGATGGTCGCGCCGGTGGCGTGGCGTCATCCGGCGATGTTGGCCGCGCTCGCCGCGACCATCGACCACGTCAGCGGCGGACGGGTGGAACTGGGCATCGGGGTCGGCGGCGCCGATCTGGCGCACGAGCAGTACGGCCTCGGGCTGCCTCCCCGCGCCGAGCGCCTGGACATGCTGGAGGAGACCGCCGCCGTCCTGCGGGGCCTGTGGTCGGGCGAGCGGTTCTCCTACACCGGCAAACACGTCCGGATCACGGACGGCTACCTCCGGCCCGCGCCGGTGCAGTCCCGGTTGCCGCTGGTCGTCGGCGGTGCCGGCGACCCCGTGCTGCGCGTGGCCGCACGGCACGGCGACGTGTGGAACAGCCTGCTCGCGGACCCGGTCCCGTACCGCGAGCGCATGGACCGACTGGACCGGGAGTGCGAACGGGCCGGCCGTGACCCGGCGGAGGTCCGCCGTTCGATGACCTTCCGTGCCCTGCTCGTCGACGACCCGGCGGACCTGCCCGGCAAACTCGACCGTCTGCGCGCCGTCTTTCCGCCCGACTCACCGGTCTGGCCGGAATACCTGGTCTTCGGCACCCCGGAACAGTGTGTCGAAGCGCTGCTGCCCTACCGCGAGCTCGGTGTCACCGACTTCGTGCTCGGTGTGCGGCCACCGGTGGACTGGGACAGTGTCACGCTCTTCGCCGAATCCGTCGTCCCGTACCTGCGGCCATGAATCCGTGAGCTCCGAGCGGCGCCGGACGACGAAGGGAAATCCGGGTGAGCAACTCACCTCCCGATTCCGGATCGGAGCCGTCGACTTCGCTCTGTGCATGCGCGTGGGCGTGTCAGGCGACGGTGAGCCCTTCGCCACCTGGCGGCAACGCCGGGACTGGGTTCCCGTCGCCCTGCCTGGTATGGAGGAAGACCGGGGCCGGGTCGCGGGCTGATTGCTGAACCGGCCCCTGGTTCCCGACCAGTTACTGACACGCCTTCTCGGTAGGCGCGCAGCGATTCCTGAGCAGTTCCGCCACCTCCTCTACGGTGCCCCGTGTGCTGAAACACATGATCCCCGAACCGGGAGCGGGCCGCGTACTGGCCCTGGCGACGCTGCTGTTGACGGTGGGTCAGGGAGCGTTCATGACGTGCTCGGCCCTGTACTTCACCACGGTCGCGGGGCTGTCGGTCACCGAGTGGGGAGCCGGTCTGACCATCGCTGCGGGAGTCGGTTTGTTTGCCGGAGTCCCCCTGGGACACCTGGCGGACCGAAAGGGAGCACGCGGTACGACCGCTCTCCTTCTCGCCCTCAACGGCGTTGCCGCCGCAGGCTACCTCCTGGTGGACTCCTTCACGCAGTTCGTGCTGGTCGCCAGCGCTTTCATCGTCATGGAACGGGGGAGCAGGTCAGCCCTCCAGGCGGCCGTGGCAGGGACGCTGGGCGGTGACGAACTCGTGGCCACGCGGGCGTATCTGCGGTCCATCACGAACGTGGGAGTGGCCGTCGGCGCCGCGCTCGCCAGCGTGTCCCTGCACTCGGGGTCCGCGCCGGCCCTGCGCGCCGTGGTGGTGCTGGACGCGTTGTCCTTCCTGGCGTCGGCGATGGTGCTGACCGCGCTGCCTCCCGTGCCGCCGACGCCTCCGGCCGGCGGCGGGCACAGACTGTCGGTGCTGAGAGACCGCCCCTTCGCGGTGGTGACCGCGCTCAGCGCGGTACTGTCCGTCCACGCGGTGTTGCTGGAAGTGGTGCTCCCTTTGTGGATCGCACGTCACACGAGTGCGCCGCGCTGGATGGTGACCGTCCTGTTCCTGATCAACACCGCGTGTGTGGTGGTGTTCCAGGTGCGCATCGCCAAAGGCGTACCGGACGTGCCTCGCGCGGTGCGCGTCGTGAAACTGGCCGGATGGGCTCTGGCTGCCTCGTGCCTCCTCTTCGCGGCGTCCTCCGCGCACGCCGTGCTGCTCTCAGTGATGTTCCTCGTGGGGGCCGCAGCACTGCACGTCTACGGGGAGATGGTCTTCTCCGCCGCGGCATGGACCATCGGCTTCAGCCTCGCCCCGCCTCATCGGCAGGGTCAGTACCAGGGTTTCTTCTTCACCGGTTACGCGCTGGCCGTCATGGTCGCGCCCGCCTTCCTGACCACCACCGTGATCGAGGGCGGTGTGATCGGCTGGCTGGTGCCGGCGGTCCTCTTCGCCGCGGCCGGTCTCGCCCTCGGGCCGGTGACCGCCTGGGCCGCACGCAACCGTCCCGCAGACCTCCTGACCGCCGGCGGCTGACGCGTCCGGAGCGCAGGAGCCGGGCACGGAACAGCACGCCCCGAAGCGGTCACCACCGACCCGACCCACGAGCCGTGGTCGACGAGGCAGCCGCGCGGTAACCGAAAGACAATCGTCGGCTCGTGCAGCACCGGGCCGGGAGGGCCTCAAGCAATTACCAGATACAAGCCGGATGCTGCATAGGGTCCGGGACAGTCCGTGATGACGACTGATATCTGCGAGGTTGACGACTGATGTCCTTTCCGATGGACGGAGCCGACGGTATACCTGCCAGGCCTCACTTCCCCGACATCGAGGCCGAAGTTCTCCGGTACTGGGAAGAGAACGGCATCTTCCACGAGGTGATGCAGTCGCGGGCGGACAAGGGCGATGAGTTCGTCTTCTACGACGGGCCGCCGTTCGCCAACGGCCTGCCGCACTACGGACACCTGCTCGCCGGTTACGCCAAGGATGTCGTTCCCCGCTACCGCACCATGCGGGGTCAGCATGTCAAGCGGCGTTTCGGCTGGACCTCCCATGGCCTGCCCGCCGAACTCGACGCGGAGAAGAAACTCGGCATCACCACGAAGTCGGACATCGAAAGCATCGGCGTCGCCGAGTTCAACGAGGTGTGCCGCACGACAGTGATGCGGTACACGCAGGAGTGGCGGAACTACGTCAACCGTCAGGCTCGATGGGTGGATTTCGACGACGCGGTGAAGACCCATGACGTGAACTACATGGAGAGCGTCCTTTGGGCGTTCAAGTCGTTGTGGGAAAAGGGGCTGATCTACCAGGGACATGCGGTGTCCTGGTACTGCACTCACTGTGAGACACCTCTGGCGCACACGGAAAGCACCGGCCGCCTGGACGGCACCGACACACACCGGAAGGTGCGGGGCACGTCGGCGCTGGTGGGCGTGCCGCTCAACGACGGTTCCGTTCTGCTGCTGGAAACCGAGACACCGTGGGCGCTGCCCGCATCGACTGCGGTAGCGGTACATCCGGACGCGGAATACGTGGTCGTCGCCGGTGCACCGGACATCCCGGGACTGGCCGGACGGCGTGTGAGGCTCGCGGCCGACCGGCTGGCCGCCTACGCGGACCTGACGGAGGCCGCCGTTGTCTCCACATGCCGGGGCGCCGAACTGGCCGGCCTCACCTACGCACCGCTGTTCGACGGTGTCCACGCCGCAGCACGGGGGACACGGCACGTCGTCCTGGCCGAACGGCACGTGCCGTGCGACACGGGCACCGGGGTCGTGGCCGTCACTCCTTGTTTCAACGAGCAGGACCATGCCGTCGCCGAGGCCGCAGGGATCGCCCGGCTGTACCCGGTCGACGCCCGCGGACGGTACACCGACGAGGTGCCGGTGTGCGCGGGAACACCGGTCCTCGAGTCGACCGGTGCCGTTCTCGAGGTGCTCAGGGAGAGCGGCAGGCTGGTACGCGAGGACTCCCACGAGCTGCCGCGACCACACTGCTGGCGATGCGAGACCCCTCTGCTGGAGCATGCGATCCCGTCGTGGTTCGTCGCCGTGACACGTCTGCGTGAGCGGATGCTGGAGCTCAACGAGGACATCGCCTGGACCCCCGAGCACATCCGTGACGGTCAGTTCGGCAACTGGCTGCGGAACGCGAAGGACTGGAACATCTCACGCAACCGCTACTGGGGTGCCCCGATACCGGTCTGGATGTCCGACGACCCTGCCTTCCCCCGGATCGACGTGTACGGCTCACTCGACGAACTGGAACGGGACTTCGGTATCCGGCCGGACGACCTGCACCGCCCGCACATCGACGCGCTGACCCGCCCCAACCCCGACGATCCGTCCGGGCGGTCCCGGATGCGACGGGTGCCCGAAGTGCTGGACTGCTGGTTCGAAACCGGCTCCATGCCGTTCGCTCAATTGCACTACCCCTTTGAGAACGTCGACTGGTTCGACCAGAACTCTCCGGGCGACTTCGTGGTGGAGTACTACGCCCAGACCCGGGGCTGGTTCTACAACATGCACGTGCTCTCCACAGCACTGTTCGACCGTCCGGCGTTCACGCACGCCACCGTGCTGGGCGTGGTACTCGGCCTCGACGGCCAGGCGATGTCGAAAGCCAGCGGCAACTACCTGGACGTGAATGACGTCTTCGCCCGTGAGGGTTCGGACGCCATGCGGTGGTTCCTCATGAGTTCGCCCCTGCTGCGTGGCCGTGACCTCGAGATAAGCGATGACGGCAGCCGGGAGGCACTGCGGAACGTGCTCCTCCCGCTGTGGAACGCCTGGCACTTCCTGGACCTGCACACGGCCGGTGCCGCGGAGCCGGACGACTCACGAGCGTCGCATTTCCTCGACCGTTATCTGCTGGCACGTACGCGATCCCTGGTGAGCGCGGTGACCGACGCCATGGACACCCACAACCTCTCGGGTGCCTGCTCACTGCTGCGTGAACACCTGGACGCGTTGACCAACTGGTACATCCGGTGCTCCCGGACACGGTTCGCCCACGGGGACAAGGGGGCCGTCGGCACGCTGCGCCGCGTCCTGGAGGTGCTGTGCCGGCTCCTGGCACCGTTGCTGCCGCTGGTCACCGAGTACGTGTGGTGTGGCCTGACCGGTGGACGGTCGGTGCATCTGACCGACTGGCCGACACCCGCCGATCTCCCCGACGACCCCGAACTGGTGCGCAGGATCGACCGATTGCGGCAGATCACTTCTGCTGCCCTCAGCCATCGCAGGAGCAACGGCATCCGGCTGCGTCAACCGCTGGCCCGCCTGGTGGTGGCCACTCCCGACGCACCGGACCTTTCACCTTTCGCGACCGTGTTGCGTGACCAGGTCAACGTCAAGGACGTGGTCTTCACCACGGATGTCGCCGAACACGGGCAGGTCCGCGTCACCGTGAACGCGCGTGCGGCCGGTCCCCGGCTCGGACGTGACGTCCAGGAAGTGATCAAAGCGGCGAGCCGCGGTGAGTGGACCCGCACCGAGCGCGGAGACATGGTGATCGCGGGCAAGCGGCTGGAACCGGGCGAGTACGAGGAACGGATCGTGGCCGACGGCTCCGGTGCCGTCGCGCTGCCCGAGGATTCCGGCCTCATCGTGCTGGACACGCGCCTGGACGACGAACTGCTGGCCGAAGGGACGGTCCGCGATGCAGCGCGTGTGGTGCAGCAAGCCCGCCAGGCGGCTGACCTGCTGGTCGGTGAGCGCATCGTCCTGACGATCGACGCCTCCGAGAAGCTGACGCCACGACTGCGCCGGCATCTCGCACTACTGGCCGAGGAGACGCTGGCCGAAGAGGTGGTGTTCGGCGACGTCGCGGAGGATGGTTTCCTCGGTTCCGTCGGGGACGGCTCCACCGTCCGGGTCCACGTATCTCGGACATGAGAGGCGAACAGGCCACGTCTGTGTGACCGGACACGCGCCGGCTGACGGCGAGAGCGGACGTCGCCTGCGGCAGATCGTTCCGGTGGGCCTGTGCGGCATCGTCCCGGGGCGGCGAGCCCATAGCCGACGCCCAGGAAAAGCGGTCCTTGCTCACGATCCCTCGTGCATCGTGTGCTCACGGCTTGTCGAGCACCGTTCCCGTCAGCACCGGCCTGTCGGGCAGCGGCTCGGCCTTGTCGTCGGTCGGGCCGAGGCGCATCGACTCGGTCGGCTCGACCACCTGACCGCGCACGATCGGCACGACGAAGTCGACGCTGGTGCTCCCGGGAGGGATGTTCGGCCACGCCCACAAGTGCGCGTCGGGCAGCGGCCGCTCGGGGCCGGGCAGGTCACCGGACCAGTCCTTGAGCCACTGCGCGTCCACGTCCTGGGTGGAGAGCTCGGCCCCTTCGGTGACCGGGAGCACCTGCACCGGCTGCCAGATGTCCGCCGCCGCGGGGGCGTCCACGGACAGCCGCCAGGTCAGCGTCTCTACCTCGGTGACACGGTCCGCGACCGGTGACAGTGTGATCACCGGTTCGGGGTCGTCGTTCACCACGGTGACTCCGCCGCGGTACTTGCGGATGGTCACGGACAGTCAGTTTCATCGACTCGGCGGGCACGGGTGGCGGAAGAGGCGCGTGCCGATCAGCACCTGACGGGCGGTCCGTGTCTGTGTGACTGGCCGCTGGACGGGTGGCCCGTTCCTGCCGCCCCACAGTCGGGACGGCCCCGATGGCGGAGCCCCGACGGCGAGCGCCACCGGCCCGAATGGCGGCTCGCGCTGGAGATGGACGTGTGACATTCGCGCCTTTCTCGCTGTCGACGGTGACCGGCTGCGCCGTTTCCCCCTCTTGAGTACGTGACCGGCTTACTGGGGGTTACGGGGGGAATGATGAACTGGTTCAGGACCGTGGCCGTCACCGTGACCGGCCTCATGCTGTGCGGGTGCGCCACCGCGGCGAGCACCGAGGGAGCGGCGCAGAGCACGGGCCCCTCGGCGAACGCCTCCGCCGGCAGTCTCGGGACCATGAGCGGCAAGCCCGATCTGATCCTCAACGGCCAGACCGATGCCCGCCCCGGGCAACTGGTGCACATGATGCTCTACGGTGTCAGCCATGCGCAGGGCGGCGACGCGGTGACCGCCCGGTCGCCCGCGCTGAGCGGACCGGTAGCGCTGCGGTGGGAGGGCGATCACTACTGGGCCCTGGCGACCCTCAAGATGACGGACAAGCCCGGCTGGTACCCGCTGGCGGTCGCAGTCCATGGCCGCACCGTGGCAAGCGACGGCATCCAGGTCGTACCATCCCGGCGCCCCTCCTTCACGCTGCCGGCGTCGCGGGACGTGACTCGCCCCGGTGAGCCGGTATGGGTGGGTTTCGACGACCTGTACCCCGGGGAGCTGGGCGCCGACTTCACCGTGCGGTCCGCGGCCCTGCCCGGCCCCGTCCCGCTCGTCCACGACAAGAACACGGACTTCTACAACCCTCGGGCCTTCTCGGCGCGGCCGGAACTCAAGCCCGCCCTGGCGGACGGCACGTACACCTTCGGGCTGTACGGCCCGCACGGCCGCCGCATCGCCGAGAAGCGTCTGACGGTCCGCGCATCCCGGCCCGGCGACCGCGACTACGAAGGCAAGGCGCACGGCCCCGAGTTCTACGATCCGGGCCAGGGCTACTCCGACGCAACGCACAAGTTCCAGGTCGGCGTCGGACGTCAGGTCGCGGTCATGTGGCACGACGAGTCCCCGGACCCGGGGGAGGAGACGCGGCTGTCCGCCACCTCACCGGCGTTCACCGCGATACTCCACCTCCGCCACGACGACAGCAAGGGCGCCGACGGCGACGACCCGCGCTTCTTCGGCACGGCCACCATCCGCTCCGACCTCAAGCCCGGCCGCTACCCCGTGACGGTCGTCGCCCATCACGGCCGCGTGAAGAAGACGGAGTACGTGGCGGTGACGGCGCGGTAGATCTCGCCACCACATCGCACGGGACGCTCGACGCGACGCACCGTCGCGCGTACCTCACGATGGGTGAGGGCCTTTCCGCGTACGGCCTGGCAGTCGTACGCGTCCTGCTTCAACGGCTGACCCGGCAGACAGACGTCCGGACGGATGCCGCGAGCCCGGCAGCGCCCGCCCGCACGCCTGAGACCGCCAGCAGGCCCGAAGAGCCTCGATGACGAAGTCAAGCCGCCTGCGTGACCGGCGGGGCGAAGGTGACGACCCGGTTGCGCACGGCAGGGCCCACAGGACGCCGGTGCGTCGGCCTGGAGCCTGCGAGGCGCCAGGCCGCCGAGGACGGTGAAGGTGGCGCTCCGCTCCTCGGCCCTCTCCGCTCGGCGGCGGCATTCGCCTGCGTACCAGGCGGCCCGCGACGCCCGCCCCTCCCTCCGCCGGGCGCGCCACGGGGAGCCCCACCCAGCTTCGCCATGGCGCCCGATCACGCGCAGGAAGCCGCGCGTTGCGTCGACGCCGGTGGACGGCGAACGGGCCTTGAGTGAGCGTCAGGTCCATCATGCCTGCTCAAAGGCGGTTTCGGTAGGACGCAGCGCACCTGCGTTCTGCCTTGTGTCAGCAGGTGCCGCGCGTCAGACTCGTCGTCATCCACTCCCCGGCCAACGTGTCGGCAGCCTGTCCCGGCTGTCGGCGCGTTCAACGTGTCGTCGTGTGACGTGCACCGGCCGGGGGATGGCGGGACGAAGGGGGACCGATGGATCAGGACATGGTTGTGCTGGCGAGGGTCAGGCTGCTCAGTGCCAACCGGCGGGTGGTGCGCGGCGCGGAGGGGCTGTGGATCTACCGGCTTCTGACACAGGTTGAGCCGGAGGCGTACGGGTCGAAGCTGGCGTACGTCCTGATGGAGGCCAGCGCGTCGCCCCTCGTGCGGGAGTTGCCCGAGCGGCGGCTGGCCCTGTTGGACGAGGCCGTGCAGGTCGCGAAGAGCCTGGCTGAGTCGAACCCCTACCGGGCCAAGATGCTGGCGAGGGCCCTGGCTGCCAGACAGCGGGAACTGGTGAGTCACCCGGCGCAGCCGCTCGGCTCCGACAGGCGGGAGCACCCAGCGGCCCTTCAGGAGGAGCCGCAAGAGCGCGCATGACCCGGCGGGGGCGGGCCGCGAGCCCTGGTCCTCTTCGCCGACCTCACCGTCGTCATCGCACTGGCCGGCCTGTCGGTGATCGGCGTTCCGATGCTGACCAAGAGGGGCCTGTGCGCCGCGGGGGCCGTGGTCGTCGCCGTCCTGATCGCCTTCACCCTTGTTGCCGCCCTGCTGGGCATGTGGCCGAACGCTGTGCTCTCCCGCCGTACACGCAAGGGCGGACCCGCAGCTCAGCCGACCGACAACGGTGCTTCCCGGTGGGCGCGGTTCGTGTTGCGCCGGCCGGTGGCCGTGCTGGTGGCGTGCGTCGCGGGACTGGGTGTCCTGGCCCTGCCGGCCGCACACCTGGAGATGGGCATGGGGCGTCGGCGGCGCCGCCCTCCAGGGCCGCCTCCTGCCGGCGCTCCTCGCGCTGAGCGCGGCCGGGGACTCCTTGTAACCTCGGGGGGGTGAGGCTCGCGACGTTCAATGTCCTGCACGGTCGTCCGATGAGGGCGGGAGCGCCGCGGCCCCTGACCGCCGGCGCCGCGGAGGAACTGCTGGCCGGTGCCGTCGCATCCGTGGGCGCCGACATCCTGGCACTGCAGGAAGTCGACCGTCTTCAGGAGCGGTCGGGACGAGCCGACCAGGCGGCCGTCGCCGCCCGGGGGATGGACGCGAAGGACTGGCGCTACGCGTCGGCGCTGCACGGCCGCGTCGTTCTGGGCCGAGGCTGGGCGCTCGACCCGGCCGAGTCCGGGCTGCGTGTGTACGGTCCGGGAGACACGGCGACGCGGGAGGGCATTCCGTCGCACGGCATAGCTTTGCTCACCCGACTCCCGGTACGCGCGTGGCACGCACGACGGTTGCCTCCGGCGCCCGTCCGACTGCCGCTGCGCGTGGCAGGACGGCCCAGGCTCACTTGCGTACCGGACCAGGCGCGCGCCGCGCTGGCCGCGGTCGTGGAGGGCAGACACGGGCCCTTCACCGTGGTGGCGGTGCACCTGTCCTTTGTTCCCGGGTGGAACGTAGGTCAACTGGTCGCGATCCGCCGCTGGATCGCCGACTTCCCGGCACCGCATGTGCTCCTGGGCGACTTCAACATGGTCGGTGCGATGCCCCGGACGGTGCTTTCCGGGGCTGGGTGGATGGACCACGCGACCCGCCGCGGAGGACGGGGCAGCGGCGGTTGGCGAGATCTGGCCCGCACCCCCACCTACCCCTCACACCGCCCGGCAGTGCAGTTCGACCATGTGCTGGCCGCCGGTGTCCCCAGGGATGCGGTGCGTGACATCGGCACGCCGCCCATGCCGATCTCCGACCACCGGCCGCTCGTGGTCGAGTTGGCGTGGTAAGGGGCGTCGGTCCGGCGGGTCAGGGGAACGCATCCTCGTCGCCGTTTCGCGTACCGCGACGCCCGTCTTCGCCGCGAGGGTGAGGGTGGCCAAAGGCCGACCGTGGTCATGATGTTGTCCGCGTGGCGGATCACGCGGGTGAGGACGTTGCGGGCGGTGCGGGCGGTGCGGGCGGTGCGGGCGCCTGGAGCGTGCCTCCGCAGGTACTGGTGAACGAAGACCCCGACCCTGTCAGGGAGTTATTGGGCGGCTCCCGGCTGTCGGTGGTGCTGTTCGAGACGTCGGCGCATGTGCACCGGAAAGCGACGGCGGCAGTGCGGCGGCAGTTGCTGGCGCGCTGGACGCCGCCCGCTACGGGCAGCGCCAACTCGCTGCTGCGCTAGTCGAGCTGACGGCCCCTCAGGTAGACGACCCTCGTGGGTGGTGCGGTGGGCGACCGGCGTCGACCTGGACTCCCGGCTACGGTACGCCCTGCCTGCGCCGGCCGAGGTGTCCATGGTGGCGACCGTGGTCGTGGACGGCGGTGGACTCGCCGTCGCACATCGGATGGCGATGAGTCTCCCTGAGGTTGGACCGCGGCCGGTTCTGCGCGACAGGAGGTGGCGATGACGTCGGGTCCTGTCCTGTCAGGCTTGGCCGGCGTGGGAAGCGAGGCGGTCGGCGAACGCGATGACGAGGCCGCGCAGTTCATCCGGACGTTCGATGACGAACGGCCGGTCGAGTGAGGCGAGCAGGGGAGGCAACCAGTCGAGCCGTTCCGCCCGTAGCTCGACACGCAGCCAGCGCTCGGTCTCCGGGTCCGCGCCGTCCGCGGGCGCGGGCTCCTGCACGCTCGCGACGCTGGCGGGAAGGCGGGCGCGGATCTGCTCGACGGTCCCGTGGATGCGCAAGGTCACATGATGCCGGTACTCGGCTGTGGCGAACCCGGACACGACGCGCTGCGCCGGACCGGGGCCCACGGGCGCCTCGAACGATCCGGGCAGGGTCCTCGCGTCCGCGATGCGATCGAGCCGGAAGGTCCGGTCCTCGCCGATCTCGGGATCCGTGCCCGTGACGTACCACCGGCCCGAGTGGGCGACGATCCCGTACGGGTGCAGCCCGCGTTCGCTGCGCCGGCCGTCGCGGTCGGTGTACCTGACCGAGAGCGGCCGGCGATGACGTACCGCATCGGCGAGGGTGAGCAGAATCGCGGCGTCGGGGGCGGCGAAGTCGCCGGGCGAAGCTGTGAAGGCGAGGGACTCCAGGATGGTGTCGAGTCGGCGGGCGACGCGCTCGGGGAGCACCCTGCGGATCTTGGCCGCAGCCGTCTCGCCCGCCGTGCCCGCCGTCGTCGTCAACCCCGACCGGCGGCCGGCGATCAAGCCGAGCAGCACGGCGAGTGCCTCGTCGTCGCTGAGCATGAGCGGAGGCAGGCGGTAACCAGGGCCGAGTCGGTAGCCACCGTAGCGGCCGCGCACCGCCTCGACGGGCACATCCAGGTCGATCAAGTGGTCCACATACCGCCGCACGGTCCGGCCGTCGACCCCGAGCCGGTCGGCCAGTTCGGCAACCGTCCGGATGCCCCCCGACTGCAGCAGCCCCAGGAGGGTGAGCACGCGGCCGGTAGGTCGAGACATGCCCAGAGTCTACCGACGATAGTGGACCGATTCTGTCCGCTATTCGTCCTAACGTGCGAAGTGCAACGGCTCTACGAATCTAGGGAGTGCATCATGGACTTCGTCTCGACCCGGATCATCACCGGCGACATCGCGCGCCTCGTCGAGTTCTACGAGAAGGCCACCGGGGTGCAGGCGGCCTGGGCCACCGAGGATTTCGCCGAACTCAGGACGCCCAGCGCCACCCTGGCCATCGGCAGTACCCGCACGGTGCCGCTGTTCGCGCCGGCCGCCGCTCGTCCGGCCGACAACCACAGCGTGATCATCGAGTTCCTCGTCGACGACGTGGACCGCGCGCACGCACATCTGACCGCCTTCGTCGCCGACTTCGTCAACGAGCCCACCACGATGCCCTGGGGCAACCGATCACTGCTGTTCCGTGACCCCGACGGCAACCTCGTCAACTTCTTCACCCCGGTCACCCCGGCGGCCATCGCGAAGTTCGCCCGTTGACCGCAGGCCGCGACCGTCCGCGGGGGATCCCCGCGATGCCGGGGCTCCCGATGAACGCCTCCCGCGAGCCCCGGGGCGCCGACGCAAGGAGGACACGGTGACGTTCTGACCGCGTCCGGTCGAGCCAGACCCGCCCGCCACCGACCGTCGCGCGGCGGTCACGCCACCGCCTCGCGGACACCTCATGCAGGCGGGCCCGCGGCGACGAGCGCTTGTCCGCCACCACATCGCGCCCGACACCGCGTGCCCGACAGCGTCGGTACACGCTGCGCATCACCTCGTCAGGGCACTTCTCCCGCTCCGTAGGGCGCGTAGAGGTCGAGCAGTCGCACGCGGGCGGAGCGGAGCCGGCGCGCGAGCACACCGATGACGTAGGTGCACAGCTCGTGGTCCAGCACCGGGTCCCTCGCGCACATCTCACGAACCACCGCCGCGTCGAACTCGTGGGCGCGCACCGGGCTGCTGGCCTCGGCTCCCATATGCCAGTGGTGCGGAGGCACCAGCCAGGACCAGCCCAGCAGCTTGCCGGCGCCCAGGGTGTCGATGACCGCCGCGTGCCGGCCCGGCACCTGAAGATCCAGCGCGACCGTCCCGGTGTGGATGATCCAGAAGCGGTCTGCGTTGCCGCCCTCGTCGAAGACGCGCTCGCCCGTCTCGAACGACACTTCACGAGCGAGTGACATCAGCTGATCGCGGTGCTCCTTGTTCACGGCGCCGAAAACCCCGGTTCTCGCAACCACGATGGCGTCCCTTCTCCCTGGCCGTCGAAGACGGGGGCCGACCTCGGAGCCGATTGCGGAGGTCCTTCGCGGTCGGGGCCGTGGTCTTTACCGGCTTGAAGGCCGTGGCGGCAGTGGTACGGCATTCCGGCGTCACATCTTCCGGGCTCTCCCATTCAACGATCGTCGCAATCCGGCGCGATGCAACCCCAGCAGTGATCACCCGCCCGCGAGCCGCCTCACACAGGGCGCGGGAACCCGGGGCAGTGCCACGGTGTGCACAGAACTGTTGGGCGCTAAACCTTGGATCATGGGCGGAGCCAGATCGTGAGGGCCGCGAGGATGGCGGCGCCGAGGCAGACGCAGGCGTGCTCCTGGTGGTGCGAGGCCTACCGGACCCGAGCGGTCCCGTCGTGGGGGGGGGCGGGCCCGGCCCGGGGGTGGGGGGGGGGCGCGCGCGCGGACCCCCGGGCGTGGGGGGCCCCCCGCCCCGCCCCCACGTGGGGGGGGGCAACCCCGACCC
>NZ_JBHVYK010000001.1:0-140963 GCF_042880855.1 Streptomyces sp. NPDC058291 | reverse complement strand
CCTACCGGACCCGTGCGGTCCCGTGGTGCTCGCCGGCGAGCACGGACCTGTGGTGGTGGGAGCCACCGAGCACGGACCCGTGGTCGTGGGAGCCACCGAGCACGGACCCGTGGTCGTGGGAGCCACCGAGTCCGCCTTCGCCGAAGCGTCCGCCCTGGGAACTGATCTGATGGTGCTCGACGGGTTCGGAAACGCACGACCGTCGGCGCTGACGCCGGGGAAGGCCACCCTCCGATCGGATGATCCTTGTGGTGGGTCGCGCGCCGCTTTCGGGGATCGTTGCGACGATACGGCGATGACCCCCAAGGCGGACACACGCGGGAGTTCCTCAACGGCGCGGGTCGTCCTGCTCACGCTCGCGGCGGGCCAGTTCCTGATGGCACTCGACAGCTCAGTCATGAACGTGTCGATCGCGACGGTGGCCGAGGACGTGGGCTCGACCGTGACCGGGATCCAGGGCGCGATCACGGCGTACACGCTCGTGATGGCGATGCTCATGATCCCCGGCGGCAAGGTCGGCGCGCTGATCGGCCGCAAGCGGGCCTTCATGATCGGCTGCGTCATCTACGGCTGCGGGTCCCTAACGACGGCCCTCGCCCCGAACCTGCCGGTGCTGCTGATCGGCTGGGCGTTCCTGGAAGGCGTCGGCGCGGCACTGATCCTGCCCGCGATCGTGGCACTCGTCGCCGGGAACTTCGCTGTGGAACGCCGTCCCGCCGCCTACGGACTTGTCGCCGCCGCAGGGGCCGTGGCGATCGCGGTGGGGCCCCTCATCGGGGGTGTGGCGACGACGTACTTCTCCTGGCGCTGGGTGTTCGCCGGTGAAGTGCTTCTGGTGCTCGGCATCCTGGTGCTCGCCCGCAGGGCCGCCGACGCGGCGCCCGACCGGCGGCCGCGCATCGATCTCGTGGGCGCCGTGCTCTCCGCTCTGGGCCTCGGGATCTTCGTGTTCGGCGTGCTGCGTTCGGACCAGTGGGGCTGGTTCCGGCCGAAGCCCGACGCGCCCTCGTGGCTGGGGGTGTCGCTGGTCGTCTGGCTGATGCTGGTCGGCCTGTTCCTGATCTGGGCCTTTCTGCGCTGGGAGGCCCGGCTCGTCGGACAGGGCAGGGAGCCGCTCGTGGATCCGGAACTGCTGGAGAACAAGCAGCTCACCGGTGGCCTGACGATGTTCTTCTTCCAGTACCTCGTGCAGATGGGCGTGTTCTTCGTCGTACCGCTCTATCTGTCGGTGGCCCTCGGTCTTTCCGCACTCAAGACCGGCGCACGCATTCTGCCGCTCTCGCTGACATTGCTGGCGGCCGCGATCCTCATCCCGCGTCTCCTCCCGGACGTCTCACCGCGTCGGGTGGTACGGCTCGGGATCCTCTCCATGTTCGCCGGGGCGCTGGTGCTCTTGGCCGCGCTCGACGCGGACGCGGGCGCGGAGATCGTCACCGTCCCGCTGCTGCTGATCGGGCTGGGCATGGGCGCGCTGGCCTCCCAGCTCGGCTCGGTCACCGTGTCCGCGGTGCCGGACCGGCAGAGCGCGGAGGTCGGCGGCATCCAGAACTCTGTCACCAACCTCGGGGCCTCGATCGGTACGGCACTCGCCGGGTCGATCCTGATCGCGACCCTGACCACGTCGTTCCTGACCAGCATCGAGCAGAATCCCGCGGTGCCGGCCAGGGTCAAGGACTCGGCGAACGTCCAACTCCAGAGCGGTGCGCCCTTCCTGTCGGACGCTCAGCTCAAGACCGCCCTCGCCGACGCCGACGCGAGTGCGGAGGTCACCGACGCCGCGCTCGACGCGAACGCCGAGGCACGACTCGACGGCCTGCGCGCGGCACTCGCCGTCCTCGCGTTCAGCGCCCTCGTCGCGCTGTTCTTCACCCACCGGATCCCGACGACCCAGCCCGGCTCGACCAAGGCGTAGCGGCGGGCGACGGTAGGGGCCGCCATTGGATCGCCGAGGGTCCCCTACCTCGGGCTGCTTCCCCTGGCCCTCGGCGTGAAGGCGGCCTGGCGGGCTTGGAAGCACCGCGACGACGAAGCCGACGAGCAGCAGACGACCGAGGGCGGCCTGAAGGCCCTGGAGGTTGCCGCCGTCACCTTCGCCAACGGCGGCGAGACCGTCGGCGTCTACGTTCCGGTCTTCGCCACCGCCGGCGCGGGCGGCATGAGCGTGTACGTGATCGTCTTCCTCGCCCTGGTTGCCGTGTGGTGCTTGGCGGGCCGGTACTTCGCCACCCGTCCCCTGATCGCCAAAGCGCTCAGCCGGTGGGGCCACATCCTGCTCCCACTGGTTCTGACCGCCCTCGGTCTGCTCATCCTCGTCAACGGCGGCGCGTTCGGCTTGTAGGGCCCGGGGGCGGTGAGAGCGGTCGGAGGCGCATCGCTTCGGCGCCGACGCCCTCCTCGACAGTCACCTGCCGAGGGCGAGGAGCGCACCGATCGCTGTACATCCGCCCTTCGGCTCGGGTGACCGGAGAAGTCACCGGGCACTCCGCTGGCCGCGATGAGATGGTCGGCATCGCGGAACCGACACTCGCGGCGGGTGTCATGGACCTTGGAGGGAAACGAAGAGGGACGCCCGTGCAACCCCCGGACCAGGAACTGTTGGCCTTCGACACCAGTGCACTCGAAGACCGGGACGAGCAACGGGCGCGAGCGGCTCTCGACGGCGAGAACGGCCCGCTGCACAGGAACCACTTGCGCATCGCCCTGCACCTGGACCGGTCGGCCAAGGCGGAGAGCGGACGCACGGACACCGATGCCCGCTACACGGCCGGTTACAGCCAGGCACTCAAGGGCATGGCCGCCTTGCTGAGGCAGACCTCCTACCTGCCCGAAGACGGCCACCCTTCGTGAAACCCCGCTGCCTCCGGCTTCGGCTCCCCGATCGGTTCAACGGACCTGGAGCTTGGAGGAGCAGACGTCAGACGCTCGTCCAGGCTTCCAGGAAGGCTTTCCGTCCAGCAGGATCGTCCGACCTGCGGTCGGCGTGCAGGACGCGCCAGGCAGTGAGTTCGAGATCGCGGAGCCACAGCTCTCCGATGACCTGTGTCTTGAGGTCGGGAAGATGGTCGGACTCGACGAGCGCTTGACCGATCACCTCCCCCGCCGCGACGCGTTGGGGCGGGGTCATCTCATCGACAGCCGAGAGGATCTGTCGGGCCAGGGCGGTTCCTTCGCCCGCCAGGGCTTGCAGCACCTCGGCCTTGATGTTGGCGGGCAGCAGGTAAGCGGTGCCTGAGGACCTCCACAGGTCCGACCAGAAGCGCTCGCCGGCTTCGGTGGGAGCCGGGAGCGCGGCCAGCAGCCCGAGGAGATGGCCGATGGACGCGTAGCCACGGGAGTGGGCAGCAGCGACGACCGCGATGCCGGCGACACGCTCCACATCGAGCTGCCGGGCTTCGAGGCCAAGAGCGAGGCCCAGTTGGTGTTCCAACTGGTTTGCGAGCGGAGCGGACATGTGAGGGCGGACCTCAGGAAGCATCGGCGATCCTTGCGGCTAGGCGAGCGGAGATGCCCGTTCGGAAGCCCTGATCGTTCCCCGGGACCAGCGGCTCTACTCGGTTCAGGGCGGTCCAATTGGCGGGAGCCACACCGGAGTCCACCCGCCGGCGAGGAAGCCCACGCCCGGCGGAGGCGGCGCCGCGTCCTCATCCTGATCGGGGCCGTCGGTCTTCTCGGCAGCGTCTTCTCGGCAGCGTGGACGCGGTCGTCTACGACATCCGACGGCCGGACCCTCACCCCGCTGGTTCGGTTTCCACGAGGTGTTCCATGCGTTGACGGCGGCAGCCTTCGCCGCGCATTGCATCACCCTTTTCCTTGTCACCTGCTGACCGCCCATATCTGCACGCCTGCTCGCCCCGCCAGCGGCCCTGATCCATGGAGAGACCGGCGTACGGCGCGCCGGGGTGCGCGCCGGGCAGGAAAACTGAGCCGGAATGCGCGCTCCTTTGAGCGCTTGGCGGCGACCGCTCTTCTTGGAACGCTGCGCTTCGGATGGGCCAATATCTATGGCGGCGAGGTGAGGGTTTGACACGTCGCGCGAAAAGTGTTTTTGCTGCAGTGAACAGGACGGAGTCATTTACCGCCCTCGGCCCGCCATCTCATGCTACTGTCGATCTCAGTTGCAGTTGTGGTTCCCAAAACTTCAAACGCCTTCGCCGGTATTTTCAGCCGCTGGCGGCGTTTTCGTATTTCCGGTCAGTTTCCGGACGGGGCATCATCGCGGCGACCCGGCATCCGCGCATCGCGGGTCCCGGCATACTGCCCTAGAGGAGACATGACATGGCGTCAGGTACTGTGAAGTGGTTCAACGCGGCCAAGGGTTTCGGCTTCATCGAGCAGGACGGTGGGGGAGCCGACGTGTTCGCCCACTTCTCGAACATCGCCGCCCAGGGTTTCCGTGAACTGCTCGAAGGTCAGAAGGTCACCTTCGACATCGCGGCGGGCCAGAAGGGCCCGACGGCCGAGAACATCGTCCTCGCCTGACGCTGACGCGCACTTCGTAGCTGGGGCCCGCATCCCTCGGGGTGCGGGCCCCAGCTACGGACATTCCCCGCAGTGGTGCGACCTGCGGGCCGAGGAGCGCCCGCGGTCCCCAGTTCCGGGGCGCGCGCCTCACTCAAGGTGCAACGGTAGGCGTCCGGGATTTCACGCCCATGTGGCGTCAGCGGTTCCGTCGATGCAATCCGCACCAGATCTACTGCACCCCATATTCTCTTTTGTATTCCATTCGGCCCGTTCTTGTGATTCCCCGCGCTGCTATTGCTGCGAGAATTCCTTGATACGTGCCGTATCAAGGAAGGTTCTCAATGAACTCCGCACGTACGTATGACCGATCTTCCCGCCGCAGCCGCACCGACGGCCCCGCTTTCGGCTCCAGCGCCGGTTCGAGGCGGGACAGCCGTTTCGGCTCGTCCGCCCCGAGCCGTTCAGCGGGTCCGAGCCGTTCGGGCGGATCCGGCCGACGCCCCGCAGCGGTCCAGGGTGAGTTCGCCCTGCCGAAGACGATCACTCCCGCGCTGCCCGCGGTCGAGGCATTCGCCGACCTCGACATGCCCAAGCAGCTGCTGGCCGCGCTGACCGCGCAAGGCGTGAGCGTCCCCTTCCCGATCCAGGGCGCGACCCTGCCCAACACCCTCGCGGGCCGCGACGCCCTGGGACGCGGGCGCACCGGCTCCGGCAAGACCCTCGCCTTCGGCCTGGCCCTGCTCGCCCGCACCGCCGGACAGCGCGCCGAGCCCCGCCAGCCGCTGGCCCTGGTCCTCGTGCCCACGCGTGAACTGGCCCAGCAGGTGACCGACGCGCTCACCCCTTACGCCCGCTCCGTACAGTTGCGTCTCGCCACGGTCGTCGGAGGAATGTCGATCGGCAGGCAGGCCAATGCGCTGCGCAGTGGCGCCGAGGTCGTCGTCGCGACGCCGGGCCGGCTCAAGGACCTCATCGACCGCGGGGAGTGCCGGCTGAACCAGGTCGCGATCACCGTCCTGGACGAGGCGGACCAGATGGCCGACATGGGCTTCATGCCCCAGGTCACCGCGCTCCTGGACCAGGTCCGCCCCGAGGGGCAGCGGATGCTGTTCTCCGCCACCCTCGACCGCAACGTCGACCGCCTGGTCCGCCGCTACCTCACCGACCCGGTCGTCCACTCCGTCGACCCCTCCGCGGGTGCGGTCAGCACCATGGAGCACCACGTGCTGCACGTCCACGGCGCGGACAAGCACTGGACGACGACGCAGATCGCGGCACGCGACGGCCGCGTGATCATGTTCCTGGACACCAAGCACGCCGTCGACCGGCTGACCCAGGACCTGCTCAACAGCGGGGTACGGGCCGCCGCCCTGCACGGCGGCAAGTCGCAGCCCCAGCGCACCCGAACCCTGACCCAGTTCAAGACCGGACACGTCACCGTGCTCGTCGCCACGAACGTCGCCGCCCGCGGGATCCACGTCGACAACCTCGACCTCGTCGTCAACGTCGACCCGCCGACCGACCACAAGGACTACCTGCACCGCGGCGGACGTACCGCGCGCGCCGGCGAGTCCGGCAGGGTCGTCACCCTGGTCACCCCCAACCAGCGCCGCGACATGACCCGCCTCATGACCGTCGCCGGCATCGTGCCCCAGACCACCCAGGTGCGCTCGGGCGAAGAGGCACTCGGCCAGATCACCGGTGCCCAGACACCCTCCGGCATCCCGGTGACGATCACCGCGCCGGTAGCCGAGCGGCGTCAGCGCGGCACGTCCTCACGCGGCCGGCGCAGCCCCGCTTCGGCCGCCCGGCGCATGACCCGGCAGTCCTCGTTCGACGCTGCGGCATAAGGGCGTCGCCCTGGCTCGCTGAACCGCCTCGAGAGCGGCAGAACCACCCCCTCGTCCTTCTCCCTGTGAGGCATCATGCGCTGCGTCATCGCCCGCTTCCCCTTCGACCTCACCAAGAGCGGTGTCCTGGAATCGATGAAGGGCGTCAGGCCTGAGAAGGTCCTCGGCGCGTCCGTGATCGTCGGCCGTCGCACCTACCCCGTCAAGCAGGTCGGGCAGGTCGTCACACGACAGGACCGCCGCGACTTCAGCACCGACGAAGTTCTGCGGGCCATGACCCAGCTCGGCTTCACCTGCCGCGACCTTTCCCGGGCCGCTGCACCCGCTCGCACGCTCAACGCGTTCCAGGAGGCGTCCGCGATGCTCGGGGCCCCCGCGGCAGTATGACCGACGGACAGACGTGGGCCGCCGTCGCGGCAGCAGTGAGCTTCACCGTCGTCACCATGCACCTCAGTGATCCTCCTGGCAGCCGCCTGAGGCAAACCTGAGGCACCTGCGGCAGCGCAGGACGCATGGGAACTGAAACCGACCGCACACGGTTCCCCCGGACCCGAGCGGGTGTCGGCTTGTTCGGCGGGAGCCGGTTCATCCCACGGGCGGCGCGGTTCTGCGGTCGGCCTGCGGGCGAGCCTCGATGGGGCACGGGCGGCGATCACCAGCCCCGTCGCATCACGTGCTCGGCGCCTTGGCCAGCCTGGCGAGCTGCGCGGTGACCAGGGCACGCGGCACGGCGGCGGAACCGTCGCCCAGCACGTTGAAGGCGTGGAAAGTCACCACCGTCGACCCACTGCGCACCACGGTGAACGCCATCGGCATCTGCCTCCCGTTCACCTCACCGACCATCTGGTACGCCACCGCCTCGTCGCCCTTCGCCGCAGCGGTCACCGCCTTCACCGAGCTGTACGGGATCCCGTCGTCCTCGAAGCCCGAGCCGCACGCCTTCACCGCCGACCGGAGTCCTGCCATCACCCGCACCGCATCGGCCTCCGCGTGTCCGGCCAGCGCGACCGACAGCGCCGTCCCCATCTCGGCAAGCGAGGACTGGGTGACCGTACGCGCCACGACGTCGGTCGGCTTCGGGCTGGAGCCGAACGTCACCATATCGGCGAGCGGCCGGCACACGGCCGGGGTCGCCTGCGAACCGCCGAGCCCCACCACGGGGCCGTCCTCACCGGACAGCTTGTCGAGGGTGGACCCGTCCAGAGGCGTCATGGCCCTCTTCAGTTCCGCAGCGCTCAGCGGCCTCGCACCTCCCGCGGATGCGGGCGGCCCCACCGACGCGGCCTCCGGACCGCCTGCCCCCGCCACCTCCTCTCCGCGGCCCCAGTCCTGGCCGCACCCTGTGGCCAGCCATAGCACCAGTGCGGCCAAGACACCCGCCGCTGTACGTCTCGCGCACGCCGAAGAATCCACGCGTCCCATCCACTCCGACCGGTGACCAAAACGCCGAGCCTCCCACGCCCAGCCCGAGTTCGGAAACCCACCGGCCCCGTCCAGGAGGGTGAGCACTGCAGCGCGGTGCGCGTGCGGTGCGGGCCGGCGCATGGTTGTGCGGTTCGGACCGGTGGCGTTGGCGGCGGCTGTGCTGTCGTAACCGGTCAACGGTGGCTGCGTGGGCCGGTCGTTACCGATGCCGGCGCCCCTGGCTGAGACCAGGGTGGGATCTCGTCGTGCTGTGGTTCTCCGCTGGGCAGGGACAGCAGCAGGCCGAGGGGGTACAGGCGGCTGAGGCGGATGACGGCTGCGGCGACACCGGAGAGCACGAAGACGGCGATCAGGTACCAGGCGATGCCGAGCGCGATGCAGGCGAAGGCCAGGCCCACGACGCCGGCCAGCAGGAGGACCAGACCGCAGGTGCTGACCATCAGCCTCCGCAGACGTTTCTTGCGACCGCGTGCTTGTTCCCAGGTGGCGTCGGAGCGGGTCAGGAAATCGATGAGGGCTTTGGCGTAGACCACGTTGAGTAACTGGTCGAAAAGCACTTCAGGCACGATCGCGACGGCGAGCAGCAGGGCCTTCCACCCGCCGCGTTTGGTTGCCCACACGCGTTCGAAGGCCGCGATGCCGGTGACGGCGGCCCAGAACCACGGCACTCCGGGGAAGCCCTCGGTGACGGTGTAATACCCCAGGACGGTGAGGAAGAAGGGGACGAAGGCCACGCTCAGATAGGTGAGCGCCTGCCGGCACACGTAGGGCAGCGTGACGCGGGTGAGGCCGTAGGCCCTGAGGTTGTCCAGGGCGCCGCGCTGCCACCGTAGCCGCTGGTAGTAGAGCCGGGACAAGGTGGGCATGAGTTCGGTGCCCACGACGCAGGCGCAGGGGGAGACACAGCGGTATCCGAGGTGTTTGAGTGCGAGGGTCAGTTCATTGTCCTCGGTCAGCGACTCCACGTCGTATATGTCGTCTCCCCTCGGCAGGGTGTGCTCGGTGCGGGCTCGGTGGACGTGACGCAGGCCCTCGGCCCGGTAGAGGGAGGCGGTGCCGGTCAGGACGTCGGCGCGGCCATGGCGGCGGTGGAGTTCGTGCGCGTAACGCACGTACTCGTTGTCCTGGAGGTGGCAGACCAGACCGCGCAGCGGGTAGCCGAAGAAGATGGCGCCTACCCCCCCTATGGGCGGGAGGCCGGGTTCCTGCTCGTGCAGGCGGCGGGCTGCCCTGGCGATGAACTCGGGGGTCAACGAGGTGTCGGAGTCCATGACCATGACAGCGTCATCATCGGACAGCCGTGGCAGCAATTCGTCCAGGACCTGGTTGAGCGCACCTGCCTTGGCCTGCGTGTTCCCGACCGATTCGACGACCCTCGCGCCGTGGGCCGCACTGATCTGAACGGTGCGGTCGGTGCATCGGTCGGCGACGACGACGACCTCGTCCGCGGGCCTGGTCTGGGCCGCGAGCGACCGCAGGGTTTCGGCGATGAGCGCTTCTTCGTTGTGCGCGGGCACCAGCACGACGATCCGTCCAGGACCGGCTCGGCGAAGGTCGGGTATGTGTCCCGGCAGGGTCAGCCCCTTGGCGGTCAGGTCTCTGCGCTGACGTACGAACGCCGGGCCCCATGCCTCTTCGCGCGTCTGCCCCCGCGTCGGCCGGCCCACCGATGACACCTCCGCTTCCTGTAGCGGCCATCGGTCGGAACGAACTTCGCGATGCCGTCTGTGGCAGGAGGAAAGGGTTCCTGCTCCTGCAATGGCGCCGGGTTGCTTGAGCGATGGCGACAGCGGCGGACGAACTCCCGGCGCCGATGAGGAGGTGTTCCGTCGGAGCGCCGCGGCAGCCGCCGCTCCAGGGCCTGGATCCGTTCGCCGCCCGGCTCTGTTCGCCGGGAGATGACGGTGGCGCCCTACAGTCGATTCTCCCCGACCAGGGCCGCCCGGCAAGTGGATCACTGTGGTCGTCTCTGCTGCTCAGAAGCCCTTGACGAAGTCGAGGACGTACCACTTGTTCGTGGTGGAGTTGTAGATCGCGGTGAGGAAGTCCCGTTTGTTGGCCGTCGTGGTGAGGGTGACGGTGGGGATGGTGGTGCCCCGGACGAAGATCGAATTGAGGGTGAGGGTGCGGTTTCCGGTGGCGTCCTGGATGAGTTCCCAGGTGACGCGTTGGCCGTTGGCGGGGTTCGTGGGTGCGCCCAGGGTTCTGTTGCCCGCCAAGGTGACGCGGAAGAGGTCGCCCAGGGCCGCGTTGGTGGCGATGGTGGGGGCGTCGGTGAGGGTGACGGGGGCGGGATTGACCTTGGCGTCTACGTAGTCCTTGCGCGTCAGGTGATCGGCCGAGGTCGGCGCGGTGCCGGAGGAGACGGTGCCCTCGTAGTAGGCCGAGTCCGCGCCGTAGACGAACCCGGTGGCGACCGTGCCGCCGGCGGTGTCGTTGATGATGTTGGTGGTGCCCGCCAGGGACAGGGGTTCCACGTTGCTGCAGTCGCCGAGGGTGGCCGAGCAGCCCGAGTCGACCTTGATCGAGTTGACCGCCGCGCCGGTGGGGGTGTTCTCGGCGAATCCGAGGATGCTGACCGCTCGGGCACCGCCGGTGACCCAGATGCTGACGTTGGGGCTGTTGTAGGTGAAGGGGTTGAACAGGCCCACGCCGATCGCCGCGTTGATCTTCCAGCTGTAGCCGTTGTACCCGGTGCCGCGGTTGACCGCGGATTCGGCTCCGCATCCGTTGAAGCTGATGCCCTGGCTTCCGACGCCGGTCACCTCGTAGCCGATGCCGCAGTGGTCCGCGGCGCAGCCTACGAAGGAGCAGTAGGCCATCGTGTCGAGACGGAAGCCGGCGTTGGTGATGATGTCGGCGTAGCAGCCGATGAACGAGCAACTCGTGCCTGCCGCACCTGCGGAGACACCGTGAATGTCCCAGCCGTGGTTGCCGTTGTTGGCCGATGTCACGCCGGTGAACGTGGACACGATCGGGTTGGACAGCTCGATCCCGGTGTTGCCGAAGAACTTCACCGTCATCCGCGAGAACGACAGCGAGACGGTCGCGGGATTCGCCGACCGCGTCAGCAGAATTCCTTTACCGCTGCCGCTGCCCGGCCCCTGGACGGTGAGATCCTGGACGGTCAGCCTCGTGATGTCCGAGCCGGTGAGGCCGTTGGCCGTGGTGCTGCTCTGCGCGATCACCGACGAGCCGTCGCTGACGCCCTGGAGGATCAGGTTGGAGCGAGTCACCAAAGCGGAGGAGATTTTGTAGGTGCCCGCCGGGAAGACGACAGTTCCGCCGGAGGAAGGCACCGCGTTGATCGCGGATTGGATTGCGGTGGTGTCATCGGTGACGCCGTTGGCGGTCGCACCGTAGTCCAGGACGTTGAACCAGTAGCTGGTGGCCATGATGGTCTCCGTCGCTTGCATCGTGGATGCGGGGGGCTCAGCTGGGACCAGCGGGACGCCGGGTTCGGTCGCCGGCCCTGAGAGGAGTCGATCGAAGCCATCTCGACGAGGTTTCAAGGAAGGTGGCTCCGGTAGAGCAGCCCGTCCCCTGGAACGGACTGCATGACCGGCTGCTCAGGGCCAGCGTGGGCAGGATGACCGACCCCGCCGATCCGGTTACGCTAGAGATATAACTGATTACACCACGTCAGCTTAGCGGCTCCGGAACGAGCCGTGAAGTCTCTGTATATCCGTCAACGCGTCCTTCGGTTCGGTGATCTTCGGCCCGGCCGCGGCGCGCGAGTCGTCGCCCGCGACGTGCAGCGGCAGCCGCCGCGCCGAGCCCCGGCCGTACGTGAGCAGTCGTCCTCCGGCGGGATTACCGAACCAGCCGAAACGCGAGATCGCTCGTTGGCGGATGCGGGCACGGGATGTCGGCCGGTCCGAGCTGACACACCCGGGCCGCTACCGGACGGGGAAGCTCTCGATGTGGTCGATCACCGCTGACACGGCCTGCCGGTACGCGGTGCTCGACCGGCGCACCTGGGACAGCAGCATTAAACCCTCGTACGTAACCGGCTCAAGCGCCTTCAGTACCGGCCCGACACTCTCGACGCTTTCATAGCCGGCACTGGCCTGACCCTCGACGAACCCACGTCACCTTGAAGAGTCGAAGTCGGTAAGGGCGCGCTCACCCGCCTTCGGCCTGCATCGCGTGGTACGCAGTGGGGCCGAAGGCGCCTTGTCGTACGGTCGTTGGGAGCGCGGCGTCAGCCGACCTGTCCGGTCGGCCGCATGGTGATGTGGTTGATGTCCACGCCCGCGGGCTGATTGACGGCGAAGACGATCGTGTCCGCGACCTGCTCGGCGGTCATCACCGGCGCCGCCTCGGGGGTGCCGCCGCGCTCGTCCCAGAACGGGGTGTCCACCACCCCGGGTGCGACGACCGTCACGCCGACCCCGTCCTTGCCGACCAGCAGCCGGGTGTTCTCGGCCAGTGCGTGCGCGGCCCACTTGGTGACCGAGTACAGGTTGCCAGGCGTGTTGCGCACCCCGGCGACCGAACCGATGATCACGATCCGGCCCTTGGACTCCCGCAGGTGTGGCAGGGTCTCCCGCACCAGCAGGGCTGGGCCCAGGACGTTGGTGAGGACCATGGCGCGCATGTCCTCGGGGGTGTGGCTCTCCAGGTTGCCGGGCAGTGAGAAACCGGCATTGGCGATGACGTTGTCCAGTCGGCCCCACGCCTCCACCACGCGGCGCACGGCGGAGGCGACGTCGTGCGCGTCGCTGGTGTCGCCGGTGATCGTCAGCAGCCGCTCGCCCGCTGCGGCCGAAGCGGCGAAAGCGGCCAGCTTGTCCGCGTCACGTCCGGTGACGGCCACGCGGTGGCCCTGCTTGAGCAGGGCGCGGGCGGTGGCGGCGCCGATTCCGGTCGAGCCACCGGTGATCAGCGTGACAGGTGCCATGGGACGGCCTCCTTAGCGATGTGGTCATCGGGGCTCCGCCAGGGCCCCGGATGCCGATGAACAGGTCGCCGGTTCCCCGAAACGCCTGCACTATACCCAGCGATCTTCCCGCTGAGCCGGTACGCCATCGCTGACCGGCCATGATGCCGCACGAATGGGGCCGAACCCGCGCTGTTGGCACCCCTGTTGGGACCTGCGCGGCGCGCAGGTCCCAGGCTGCGCTCACGCTGTCGGTGTCAGTGACGGCTGTGATCATGGCTCGCGTGTACTTCGCGGAGTTTCGAGACGTTGTTCCCTCATCTGGCTGGTGTCGTGGTGGAGTTGGTCGAGCGGACTGCGGCTGGGATGGTCACGATGCATGCGCGGGCCCGCTCGGCGGGCGTACTGTCCGCATTGCGGTAGTGCGTCGGTCCGGGTGCACGGCCGCTCCATGCGACGGCTTGCGGATGCTGCGGTCGGTGGCGTCAGTGTGGTGATCGAGCCGCTGGTGCGGCGGTTCAAGTGCCAGAACTCGGCATGCCGGGCGGTGACGTTCGCCGAGCAGATCGCGGGGCTGACGAGTCCGCATGTCCGCTACACACCGCTGGTGCGTGAGCAGTTGACCTCGATCGCTCTCGCGCTGGCCGGCCGCGCGGGTGACCGTCCGGCCGGGGTGTTGGGCGTGCGCGTCGCCAAGGACACGCTGTTACGCCTGATCCGCGCTGTACCGGAAGATCCCGTGGGTGAGATCCGCGTGCTCGGTGTCGACGATTTCGCGCTGCGTAAGGGCGACTCGTACGCCACGATCCTGGTGAACCTGGAGAGACGGCGTCCGGTGGACGTGCTGCCCGGCCGGGATGCCGAACCGCTGGCCGCATGGCTGCAAGCCCATCTGGAGAGCCATCAGCATGCGGGGACAGGTCACTTCCACGTCCGCGCGGTTGCCGCGAAGAGATCCGGATCGCTGTGGACGGGGATGACACAGAGCAGGTGCCCGCCCGGTGCCCGCAGCACATGGCACTGTAGCCAACGAGACACCTCGGTGGCACCGAGCCCTCGCAGGCGGTCGACTTCGGCATCGACGTCGTCCGTTTCGATGTCGATGTGCATGCGCGGCGTATCAGCAACCGCCTGGACCACGGTAGCCAGCCCGTCCACAACGCCGACCAGCGAAGTGAACTGGGGCTCTGCCGAGTCGACACGGGCGGGCACGCCCAGAGCCGCCGACCAGAACTGGGCCGCTGCCGAAGCCTCCCGCTCGGGAGCGTCCACGATGAGCGCGTACATTCGCGATCGGTGCATGAACGCCACTGTAATGGTCGCAGAGCAGGTCCGAGGCTCTCGGAGACCGGCTACGAGCTGAAGGAAGATGCTGCCGCCGGGCAGCCGCAGCTCGTGCTTCGGACCGAGCCGGCGACGCTCTTGGGCGCGCGCGTCGGCGCGTTCAGCCCGCCTCTGGCCGCGAAGGCTCGCCCGTGGACGGCCACCCTGTCCGGTTGGCCGCCCGCCCTGCTTCTGCTTCCACGCCGCAACGATCTTTCAGGCGGGGAGGGCGTCTTGGAGCGTGGCATAGATCGGCAGGAGCTCGTCGAGGCCGACGATGTGCAGGAGGCGCTGCACGGCCGGGGGAACGTTCGCCAGGCGGAGCCAGCCGTCGCTCTCCTGTGCGGCACGGTGAGCGTAGAGGAGGAAGTGGAGGCCGCTGGTGTCCATGAACGTGACGTGTGCGAAGTCGATGACCGTGCACGGCGCGCATCGGTCGCCTGCGCCGCTGTCGAACGCCCAGCCCGCAAATGCCACGCTGTCGTGGTCGATCTCGCCTTGCGGCGTCAGGACGTGCACTCCCTGAGCGGTGGTGTGCTGGGAGACAGTCAGAAGGGATGCGCCCATGGGACCACCTCGTTCTTCCTCCGAGGAAGTGCCCACGGAGTCGACATCCCCACGCAAACGCAGGACCCGTTGCGATGTCAACAAAATCTGGGTTCGTATACCTCACACCTGCATGCGGCACGAGAGGCCGTCGAAGCGCTGCTCGCCCCTTGATCGGGCACGACTGCGAGGAGTAGGCCTTTCTCGCCCCGAATGGCTCGGGCCTGCGCTGATCGAGGAATCAGCGAAACCGCGACCGCGCTGATCACCAGGGCTGCGCTGAGCAGCTCTTGGACGTCGTGGTCGATCTCGCCCTGCACGGTGACGACGCGTACACCGCCGACCATGTGGATGGCGGTCGGCCACGATCGCGGCGGACTCGATCTGGGGCTGGGGCCGCTCACGCTGTTCTGGACGGTGGTCTTCCTCGGCTTCGTCGGCTACCTGGCCGTCTCCCGCAAGGACGTCCGGCGCGACATCGCACCGTGATACGCCGGTGGCGCCGAGCTGCGCAGCAGTCACCCGGCGGGCAGGCTGACCACGAACCGTGCACCGGGGGTGTGTCCGGGGTCGTGCGTCACCTCGCCGCCGGCGGAGCGGGCCAGGCGTCGCGCCAGCGGCAGCCCGAGGCCCGCTCCTGCGTGGCCGTCGCCCGGTTCCGCGCGTTTTCCGGGCTCGAAGAGCTGTCCGGCGAACGAGGGCGGTACGCCGGGCCCGTCGTCGATGACCTCGACGCGTACGCCGTCCGGTGCGCGGTAGGCGCGGACGGCGACCTTGGAGTGGGCGTAGCGGCAGGCGTTGCTCAGGAGCGGGCTGACCATGCGCTCGAGGAGGGCGGGTGGGACTCCGGCCTCCAGAGGCGGGCCGTCAGCGGCGACCGTCACGTGACCCGGCGCGTCGAGGACTTCGGTGAGGCGGCGCAGCGTGGGGAGGATCTCGGCGGTGCCCGGAGCGGTGAGTGCGCCGCCACGGGCGTCGTCGAGGAGGGTGTCGCAGATGGTGCGCATGGACTGGGCGGCGTCCGCGATGACCTTATGGGTGGCGTGGGTCTGGTCGGCGGTGCGGGGGCGGGACTGCCACCAGTCGAGTTCGGCGATGATCCGGCTCAGGGGTGTGCGCAGCTCGTGCGAGAGTTCCCCGGTGAGCTGGCGCTCGTGGCGCAGGAGGGTGCGAATCCGGTCCAGTATGGCGTCCAGCGATGTACCGAGGCGTGCGAGTTCGGCCGGGTGCCGCATATGGCCGAAGCGTTCCTCGGAGGCGACGGCGCTCCACTGGGTGGCCTGGTCGGTCATCGTGCGGACCGGGCGCAGCGCGCGGCCTACCGCCAGCCGGGTCAGGGCGTAGGTGCAGGCGAGCATCACGGCGTCCAGGGCGAGCGATCCCAGGAGCAGGGTGTCGGCCGAGCTCCGGTACGGCGAGAGGTCGATCGCGGTGACCACCGTGGCCTCGCTGTTGTCTGCGGACACCGGCTGCGAGCACAGCCGGAGGGGGCCGTCGACGTCGGCGGTGACGCACCGCCGCCCGCCGTGCCCGGCGAGGGCGTCGGCGACGTGGGTAAGGGGGCCGGCGTTCGGCGGCTCTTCCAGCAGGCGTCCGTCGGCGTAGATCCACACGTTGGCGTCGAGGAGGGCGTCGTTGGAGGTCTCCAGGACACGTACGGTCCTGCTGGTGGTGTCGATGGTCGTCGCGACGGCGGCGGCGCGGGTGCGCAGTTCGTCGTCCGCCTGATGCTGGAGGCGGTGCTGCGCGACCACATTGAAGGCGACGGTGAGGACCAGCATCAGCAGCGTGGCCGTTGTGAGGGCCACGAGGGAGAGCCGGCCACGCAGAGTGCGGGGTGCCAGACGGTGGAGGAAGGCGGCCGTGGCGGGCCGCGGCCGGTGGCGGGTAGCGCTCATGACAGGCGGTGGCCGATTCCGCGGGCCGTGCCGATCGTCCGGTCGCTGCCCGCCTCGCGCAGCTTGCGGCGCAGGCGGGTCAGGTACTGGTCGAGGGTGTTGTCGTGTACTCGGGCGCCCTCGGGCCAGCCCGCCCGGACCAGGTCACGGCGGCGCACGATGTCGCCGCAAGCCGCCATGAGCGCGGCCAGGAGACGGAACTCGGTCGGTGTCAGATCGACGGGGGTGCCCCGGACGCTGACCGTGTGCCGTACGGCGTCCAGTGCCAGGTCTCCGGCTGTGGCGGCAGGCGGCGGCGCGGCCCGTTTGAGGGCTGCGCGCAGGCGGGCCGTGAGTTCGGTGAGATGGAACGGCTTGGGCAGGTAGTCGTCGCCTCCGGCGGAGAACCCGGACAGCCGGTCGGTCAGCCGGTGGTGGGCGGTCAGGAAGATGACGGGGGAGAGGAATCCGTTCGCACGCATCGCCTGGCACACGTCCCGTCCGTCGGCGTCGGGCAGGCCGATGTCGAGCACGGCGGCGGAGATGTCGGGGGTGGCCAGCCGCAGTGCGGTGGCGCCGTCCGGCGCGGACAAGGGGTCGAAGTCCTCGTCGCGCAGCGCGCGCATCAGCACGTCACGCAGGGCGTGATCGTCCTCGACGACCAGGATCGTCTGGCGCATGGTCCTCCCCCTGCTCTCGTGTCACGTCCGTCTGTTCCGGCGCCGTGTCCTTCCGGCTTCCCGCTGTGCTGCTCATCGGCTCTACCGTCCTTCGCACCGAGTGCGTGTCCGTCGTGCCGGGGATCCATCGGTGGGGGAGCCAGCGGACCACGAGGCCCAGGCACAGGCCCAGCCAGCCGAGGGCGAACAGCCAGCCGCCGACGACGTCGGTGAACCAGTGCACTCCGAGGTAGACCCGGGTCAGGCCGACCGACGCGCCCCAGCCGCCGATGACCAGGGTGAGCGGGGTCCGGCCGCGCGGGGAGCGGATGCGGATGGCGATGATCAGCAGTCCCGCGGCGACAGCCGACGTGGTGGTGTGGCCGGACGGGAACGCCCATCCCGAGGCGTGCGTCGCCCAGTCCGCCAGGGGTGGTCGCGGCCGGGCGACGAGTTCCATCACCGCGTACCGCAGCGTCTGGCCCGCCCCGAGGCAGCCCAGACAGAGCGCGACGGCCAACGCGCGCTGCCGGCGGGTGCGCCCCGCGATGACCCCGGCCAGCACCGCCAGCGCGAACGGGACCACACCGGTCCCGGTGCCGGTCAGCCCGCGGGCGAACGCCACCGCCACGTCAGGCCGGTGGCCGACGGACCACGAGAGGAGGTCGGCGTCCGAGAACAGCGGTATGCCGTCATGGCCGACCACGACCATGGTCAGCACCCCGAACGCCGTCCACGCGCCGAGGCCGCAACTGCCGGCCAGTTCGGCGACCTCACCGCGCTTCATGACACCACCAGCAGCGGCCGCAGGCGGGTGGCCGTGAGCCGCAGGGCCAGGGCCTGCGCACCCCTGCGCAGCGCCGACATGGCGAGCAGAGCGGCCAGCGCGCCCACCACGACCCCTGCCAGCACGTCGTGGGGGTAATGCGCCCCCACCCAGACCCGTGAGAGCGCCATCGCGCAGGCGGCCACCGCGGCCACCGCGCCGATCCGGCGGGAGACGAACAGCAGGGCGACGGCCGCCGCCGCGGCGATGGCCGCGTGGTTGCTGGGGAAGGACCAGTCGCCGGGCGCCGGACACGCCTCCAGCGTGGCCACCCGCAGGCTCTGGCAGGGCCGGTCCTCGCGCACCAGCAGCTTCAGCACCGCATCCACCCCGTAAGCCACGACCACGACGAACGGCACGGCGAGCGCGGTCACCGACGCGGTGGCGTCCACGCTTCGGGCACGCCACCAGCCGACGGCCATGAGGACCGCGAACAGGGCGAGTCCGTACGTCGACCACGCCGACACCGTGTCGTCCAGCCACGCGGGAGCGTGCCGGGCGAGGTTCACCACGTCGGTGTAGGCCGAGCCGTCGAGCGACGAGCCGTCGAGAGCGAGGATCATCCGCGGGCCTCCTTGGCCTTCGCGGCCCGGTGCGAGCGGTACACCTCGGAGGCGACCGGAATCAGCGACACGGCCACGATCACCGCGACGATCGGCAGCAGATAGCGGTCCACGTTCGGCACGGAGGAGCCCAGCGCGTAGCCCGCCAGGGTGAGACCCAGGCTCCACACCAGTCCGCCGGCCACCTGCCAGACGGTGAACGTCCGCACCGGTACCCGCAGGGCGCCGGCCATCGGGTTCAGGACCGTGCGCACCACCGGAACGAAGCGGGCCAGGACGATCGCCTTCGCGTGTCCGTAGTGCTCCAGCAGCTCCTCGGCGCGTTTCGCCCCCTCGTGCAGGCGGGCCGAGCGGCTTCGGGCGAGCAGGGTACCGCCCGCTCGGCGGCCCAGCAGATATCCGCACTGCGCGCCCGCCAGCGCGCCCACCGCCGCGGCGACCAGGAGCGGGGCGAGGGACAGCTTCAGGCCGCGGTCGGCGGTGCCGGTGCACAGCAGACCGGCCGTGAACAGCAGCGAGTCGCCCGGCAGGAAGAAGCCGATCAGCAACCCGGTCTCGGCGAACAAGACCACGCCCACGCCCAGCACGCCGAAGGCGGACAGCAGCGACCGGGCGTCCAGCACATTGACGGCGAGCTGCGACGATAGGTGCATGGCTGTGGTCATCGTCGGGAGCTCCTTCATCGTTCTTCCGGGCTGTCGGATGCGGCAGAACGGCGGCATGGCGGCATCCGACGACTGACTACAATCTTGTAGACGGTCTACTGAACTGTAGACGATGGCGGAATGAGGAACGTTCCCATGACCGACGCGAAGGACGAGAGGCGGCCGGCCGGCGAACTCGAAGCCGCCGTCATGGCCGCGCTGTGGGCCGCCGGGGTCCCGCTCACACCCGGGCGGGTGCAGACCGAACTCGGTTCCGGCCTGGCGCGGACCACGGTGGCGACGATACTGACCCGTCTGCACGAGAAGGGCGTCGTCGACCGTGAGCGGGAGGGGCGCGGTTACGCCTACTTCCCCGTGCAGGACGCTCCCGGGCTGACCGCCCGCCGCATGCACACCGAACTGGACCGGGACACCGACCGGGAGACGGTCCTGGCCCGCTTCGTCGCCCAGCTCAGCCCCGGCGACGAGCAGCACCTGCGCCGGCTCCTGGAGGGTGACGAGCGATGACCGCTCTGCTGCTCCTCCCGCTGATCCTGCCCTTGCTCGCGCCGACGCTGGCCCGCCGGACCCTCGACCGCCTGGCCCCCGCCACCGCGCTGTGGGTCCTCACCGCATCGGCCCTGGCACTGGCCGGGACCTGCGTCGCCGCCCTCGGCGCCCTGGTCCTGACCGGACTGCTCAAGCTCCCCGCCTTCGCCGCCCTCGGTGAACTCGTCCACCCGCTGCGCACCCCTTCGGACTACTTCGTCCTCCCCGCCGCCATGGCGGCCACCGGAGTGCTCACCGTCAGCGTCTGGACCCTTGTGCGCTCGGCCTTCCGGCAGGCCCGCGCCTTCAGGAACGCCCGCACGCAGGCCGACCGCCGCCCCGCCGCAGGTGACCTGTGCGTGATCGATTCGCCCGATCCGGACGCGTACGCCCTGCCCGGACGGCCCCACCGCATCGTCGTCACCACCGCCATGCTGCGCAGCCTGGGACCTGCCGAGCGTGAGGCCCTCTTCGCCCACGAGCGCGCCCACAACCGGGCCGGCCACCACTACTTCCTCGCCGCCGCCGAACTCGCCGCCCACTGCCATCCCGCCCTGCGCGCCACCCGTGCCACCATCCGGCTCGCCGCCGAGCGAGCTGCCGACGAGGCCGCCGCCGAGGCCACCGGAGACCGGCGCCTGATCGCCACGGCCATCGCCCGCGCCGCCCTGGCCGGCCACGCCTCCCCGTCCACGCGTCCCGACTTCGCGCCCGCGGCGACGAGCGGCCCGGTGCCGCAGCGCGTCGCCGCCCTCCTCGCACCCTCCGAGAAGCCCTCGCGCACCACCCGCCGTACCGCATTGCTCCTCGTGGCCTGCACGGTCCTGTCCGTCGCCGCCGGAACGGCCGGCGTGGTCGACTTCCATCACGAGGTAGAGGTCGCCCAGGGCGAGGAAGGTCCGTGACCGCCTCGCAACGGTGGCCGACCACGAGGATCACTCTGTCCTTCGGGTGATCACCCTCGGACGAGGATCGGCTCCAGCAGTTGGAACAGGTCGCCGGTGGCATCGGCGGCACTCATTGCGGTGAGGGCTCCGAGAGCCAGAACGGGCGCCGCCGGCAGCCACAGCCGTGGCGGCGGGGCGATCTGGAGAGCGGCGATACGGCGGGTGACCGCGCGGTCGGTGAAACCGAGTCCGCGGGACGGCCTCCGGCCTCCGGCCGTGAGCGCTGCCCGCGCGAGAGCCCGGGCGGCGCAGGCGCGGTCGCCGACCGCCGCGGCCGCTCGCTCGTCGGCCCAGCGTTCCACGAGGAAGACGACCGCGTGCCGAACCGGGGCCAGGAGCGGGTTCACCGCGCCGGCCAGCGACACGGCGGTGCTCAGGCGTGCGTGGCGGTGGGTCAGGTGGGCCCGCTCGTGGGCGAGCAGGACGCGACGCTCCTCGGGCGAGAGGGCGCCGAGCATCGTGCTGGTGACCAGGATTCGGCCCGGCGAGCCCGCGCTTCCCGGGATGGCGAACGCCTCGGCGACGGGGGAGGCGGCCACGATCAGCTCGGTGTCCGGCGGCTGCCCCTCGCACAGCAGGCGCAGGGTCCGGCGGGCGAGGTACTCGGCGCGGGCGGCTCTGAGGAACCGGTGGGCAAGGAAGAGGAGCAGCGCGAGCGCGACGAACGCGACGGTCTCCGGGACCGGCTCGGGAAGCGGGCGGCCGTCCTCGCGGGCATCCGCGACCACCGGGGGAGCAGCGCCGACGAGGGTGGCGGCCAGCAGGAGCAGGGACCACGTGGTCGCCGCAGCGCTCACGACGGCGGCCCCGGCCAGGACGCGGGCGGCGACCGCCGGCGCCCCCCGGCGGCCGGCCCGGGGGCCGACAGCGCCGAGCAGCAGGGACAGCAGGAGCGGTGTGTAGACGTCGACCCTCATCGCTCGCCACCCCCCAGCAGGTCGCGCAGCGCGCGCTCCTCCTCCGGGCTCAGCCCGGTGACGAACTGCTGGAGGGCGGCAATCGGGTCCGGGCCCCGGTCGAGGGCCTCGTGCATGGCTTCGGCGGTCAGCTCGGCGGCGTTCTTCGCGGGCCGGTACGCGCCGCGCCGTCCGTCCGCGTCCCGCAGGGCGAGCCCCTTGTCGTACAGGCGTCTGAGGATCGTGTGCACGGTGTTGTAGGCGAGACCGCCACCGATCTCGGCCTGAACCTCCGCCGGAGTCAGCGCCCGGTCCGCCGCCCACAGGGCCGCGAGCACCTCGCTCTCCAGTTCGCCGGCGCTACGCCGTTCGGCTCTGCCCCGCGGGCCCCTGCCAGCCATGACTGAGACCTTACAGCGTGTAGGGGTATGACGGTCTCGGTCTCGAGACGCTGCCCTCGGCGTGGACCCTACAGGCTGTAGGGTTGAACTGGCCGCACAGGCCGTAGGAGTAAGGGGTGGGCGATGCGAGACGGCTCGCAGGCCACGGACGGGTCGGCCACGTCGACCGGCCCGCGCAGGCCCGACCCGCCGACGGCCGCTCGCATCGCCCCCCGATCCGGCGGCGAGGTGGCGCTCGCGGTCGTGGCCGGCGCCTTCACTCTGGCCCAGCTCCTCCTCGTACGACCGGGGATGGGCCTCGGCTGGGACGAGTCGGTCTACGTCAGCCAGGTCGCCTCCCACGCCCCGGCGGCGTTCTTCAGCGCCCCGCGCGCCCGCGGCGTCCCGCTGCTGGTGGCGCCGGTCGCCGCCTGGTCGTCGTCCACCGCACTGCTGCGGATCTACCTGGCCGTCCTCTCCGGCCTCGCCCTCTTCCTCGCGCTCCGCGCCTGGCGGGGCGTCTTCCCCGCCCGGGTGCTCGCGACCGCGGGAGCTCTGTTCGCCACCTTGTGGGTGACGCTGTTCTACGGCCCTCAGGCCATGCCCAACTACTGGGTCGCCGTCGGCGCCTTGGCCGGCACGGGCTGCTTCCTGCGCGCCCAGGCGAACCGCTTCGACCGCGCGGCCCTGTGGGGCCTGGGCCTGAGCGCGGCCCTGATGGCCTGGATGCGCCCCACGGACGCGGTCTGGGCGACTCTGCCGCTGCTCGCCCTGCTGGTGGGCGTACGGCGATGGCGGCGGCCCGCGCTGGCGGCGGCGCTGGTCGGCGGCCTGGTCACCGGGGCGGCCGAGTGGGTGATCGAGGCGTACGTCTCCTACAACGGACTGGCGCAACGCCTGTCCGACGCGTCCCGCATCCAGGGCGGCCTCGGCTGGAACACCGCCGTGGCAGACCAACTGCGCGCCCTGGCCGGACGTACGCTCTGCCGCCCGTGCGCCGGCGCCGCGCCCCCGCTGCCCGTGACTCTGTGGTGGTACGTCCTGCCGCTGCTCGCCGGCCTCGCGGCCGTGGTGGCGATCCGCGCCCGGCGGCCCGTCGCCACGCTGGTACCGCTGGCCTGCGCCGCCTCCGCGGCCTTCCCCTACCTCTTCCTCATCGGCTACGCGGCACCCCGCTTCCTGCTGCCCGCCTACGCGCTGCTCGCCGTCCCGGTCGCCGATCTTCTGGTGCGCCTGGTCCGGGCACCCGGACGGATCCGTCGGCCGCTGACCGCGGCGATGCTGGCCCTCGCTCTGGTCGGGCATCTGGCCGTGCAGTTCGTGGTGCTGGAGCACACCGTTCGGCAAACCACCGCGGCCCACCGCGAGTGGGCCGCCGTCGCCGCCGGGCTGCACAGGCTGGGCGTCCGTCCGCCCTGTCTGGTCACCGGAGAGAACGACGTCCCGATCGCCTACTACGCGGGCTGCTCGTCCGCGGCGACCGGTGGCCACGACGCCAACACCACGTCAGCCGGCATCCGGCGGTCCGTCCGCCACAGGCCCGCCGCCACTCTCGTGGCACCGGGCGACAGCCCGCCCGGCTACGCCCGCTCCTGGACTCCGCACCAGGTGGCCGGCCTGCGCGTGTACGTCGCACCCGCCTCGGCGCCGGGAGGGCGGCGGTGACCGCCACCGGCGTTCCGCTGTCCCGCGGCCTCGGCCGACCCTGGCAGCTCGCCGCCACCGCGGTCGTGGTGGCGGCGGCAGTCTGGATGCTCGCCGCCCACCGGCACACCGTGGACGCCGGTGCCGACCGGCTTGCCGGCGCCGATCGAGCCTGGCTGCTGGCGGCCTGCGCGGCCGCTCTGGCGACCTGGGTGTGCGCGGCCGTCGCCCAGCAGGGAGCGGTGGCCGAACGGCTGCCCGCCGGGCGACTGGTGGCGGCACAGTTCGCGGCGTGCGCGGCCAACCACGTGCTGCCTGCCGGGGTCGGCGCGAGCGCGGTCAACCTGCGGTTCCTCACCCGCTGCGGCCTGTCCACCGCCCGCTCGGCGACCGCGCTCGCGGTCAAGGCCGCCGCCGGCACGCTGGTCCGCTTCGCGCTGGCCGTCGTACTGCTCCTGGCCTCGCCCGGGACCCCGCGTCTCGCGCCGACCGTCCCGCGCGTCTGCGTCATGCTCTCGGTGGTCGGCTGTATCGCCGTGGTCGCGACAGCCGTGGCACTGAGCCGGACGGCGCGCCGCAGTGTGGGGCGCGTGGTCAGCCGGGTTCTGGCCGACGTGCGGGCGGCGCACAGCAGGCGGTCCAGGGCATGCGCCTTGTGGGGCGGCTCGCTCGGCTTCGCCCTGCTGCACGCCGCCGTGCTGACCGCCGTGGTCCGGGCACTGGACGTGCCCGTGCCGGCCGGTCACGTCCTGCTGGCGTACCTGCTCGCCAGCGGCGCCGCTGTCCTGCTGCCCACCCCGGGCGGTCTGGGCTCGCTGGACGCCGCGCTCGTGCTGACGCTCACCGCGGCCGGGGTGCCGGGAGCCGCGGCCCTGTCGGCGGTCTTCGGCTACCGGCTGCTGACGGCCTGGCTGCCGCTGTTCCCCGGCCTGCTGGTGCTCGTGCTGTTGGCCCGCCGCTCCGTCCTGTGATCCTGGCCGGACACCGAGGGGGCCGCGGCGTGAACGCGCCCCTCTGTGTGCTCCCAGGCATGCTTCGGTGATGTTCCTGCCGTGGGTGTGCGATTCCGGGGGCGATGGTCGGCTCGATGGGCGCCGCGTGGGCGGGGCGCCCTCCGCAGCGGCCGGACGCCTGCTGCCACCACGGCGGAGCCGACGACCACGGAAAGCGCCGCAGGTAGGCGCGTAGTACCGAGGTACTACGCGCCGCGCGCTGTTCAGCCTCCCGGTACCACCGGATCGGGGTGATTCGCCTCTTAACGTTGCGGGTGAGGCGTCGGAGATGTGGACGCCGGACCCCGACAGGGAGAACGCGAATGATCGACGCACGACGGTTGACCAAGAGGTACGGCGAGAAGACGGCCGTCGACGGGCTGGACTTCGTGGTGAAGCCCGGCACGGTGACGGGCTTCCTGGGGCCCAACGGCGCGGGCAAGTCCACGACGATGCGCATGATCGTCGGCCTGGACGCCCCGACGAGCGGCTCCGTCACCGTGAACGGCCACCCCTACGCCCGCCACCAGGCGCCGCTGCAGGAGGTGGGCGCACTCCTGGAGGCGAAGTCGATCCACCCGGGCCGCTCGGCGTACAACCACCTCAGGGCGCTCGCGCTGACCCATGGCATTCCGGGCAGCCGGGTCGACGAGGTCATCGGCCTCGCCGGACTCGACAGCGTGGCGAAGAAACGGGCCGGTGCCTTCTCCCTCGGCATGGGCCAGCGACTGGGCATCGCGGCGGCGCTGCTGGGCGATCCGCAGACCGTGATGCTGGACGAGCCGGTCAACGGACTGGACCCGGAGGGCGTGCTCTGGATCCGCAACCTGCTCAAGGGGCTCGCCGACGAGGGCCGGACGGTCTTCGTGTCCTCGCACCTGATGAGCGAGATGGCCCTGGTCGCGGACCACCTGATCGTCGTGGGACGCGGCCGGCTGCTGGCCGACACGACCGTGGCGGACCTGATCCGCGAGGCGGGCGGCGACACGGTGAGGGTGGCGACCCAGGACCCGGCGCGGCTGCGGGACGTGCTGGCCGGGCCGGGCGTCGACGTCACCGGCCGGATCGGCTCCGAGGAGCTGCAGGTGACCGGGCTGACCGCCCGCGAGATCGGATTGAAGGCGGCCGAGCACGGGATCGCGCTGTTCGAGCTGAGCGCGCGGACCGTGTCGCTGGAGGAGGCGTTCATGGACCTGACCAGGGATGCCGTGGAGTACCACGGCACCACGACCGGCATCGAGACCTTCGGGAGGCCCGCATGAGCACCCTCACCGCAACCGCCGAGGAACCCCGGACCAGGCCCGTCCGGCCCGTCTACCGGGTGACCGGACGGCGCGTGCTGTCCTCGGAGTGGGCCAAGCTGTGGTCCCTGCGCTCGACCTGGATCACCCTGGGCCTCGGACTGCTGTTCCTGGTGGCCTTCGGCCTGATCTCCGCGAGCCACTACAAGTCGGGGATCGACTCCGGCCACACGGACCGGGACTTCGCCGATGCGACGGCCGTGAGTCTGTCCCTCTTCGGTACGAACTTCGCCCAGTTGGCCCTGGGCGTCCTCGGCGTGCTGGTCACGGCGGGGGAGTACTCGACCGGGATGATCCGTTCGACGCTCGCGGCGGTGCCGCGCCGGCTGCCCGTGCTGTGGTCCAAGGCGGTCGTGTTCGGGCTGGTCGCGCTGGTCGTGGGAACGCTGGGCGGCTTCGTCGCCTTCCTGAGCGGGAGCGGGATCGTCTCGGGCACGCCCGCGGCCATGAGCCTTTCGCACACGGGTGTCCTGCGCAGCCTGCTCGGCGCAGGGCTCTACCTCGGCCTGGTCGGGGTGATCGGCACCGCACTGGGCGCGCTGCTGCGGTCGGTGGCCGGCGGTATCTCGGTGCTGGTGGCTGCCCTCATGCTGATCCCGGGACTGATCTCCCTGCTGCCGAGCTCCTGGCAGGACGACATCAGCCCCTACCTGCCGTCCAACGCGGGCCAGGCGATGTTCGCCCTGACCCACGACTCCACGACGCTGTCGCCGGGCGCCGGACTGCTGGTGTTCCTGTGCTGGACGGCGCTGGCCCTGGGCGGCGCGGCGTACCGGCTCGTGCGCAGTGACGTCTGACGCCCGCACCAGGGACGCGTGACACCCGTGACCACCGATGACATCAGCGGGATGGGAACGCTGGTCGCCCGACTGTCCCGGGGCGGCCAGCGGTTGAGGCACGCCGACCGGACGCACCCGTGGGTGCTGGACACCGCCGTCGTCGTCCTGGTCTTCCTGATGTTCTGCCTGCCCGACCTGTTCCACGGGGGGATGGACGACGGCGACGGCGACGGCCCGCGCCGGTTCCGCCTGGCCTTCACCCAGCTGCCCGTCGCGGGAATGCTGGCGCTGCAGGCCGGACTGCTGCTGCCGCTGCTGTGGCGACGCCGCAAACCCCTCGTCGCGTTCGCCGTCATCACGGCGGTGTTCGTCCTGCAGTGGTCCCTGGGCGCGGCGCTGCGCGCGGACATCGCCCTGTTCCTCGCCTTGTACAGCCTGGCCCTGCACGGGTGGCTGCGGCAGCTGCCGTGGGCCTGTGCGGTCATGGCGGGTGCCATGGTGCTGGTCGCGGTACGCGTGTCATCGGCCGTGTCCGTCTGGGACGCGCTGTTCTTCCTGCTGAGCACGGCGACCGCGGCCGTCGCGCTCGGCCTGATGGTCCGGATCCGCCGGGCTCAGCTCGCCGGACTGCGGGACCGGGCCGCCCGACTGGAGATCGAACGCGACCAGCGCAGCAGACTGGCCACGGCCACCGAACGCACCCGGGTCGCCCGCGAGATGCACGACATCGTCGGCCATAACCTGTCCGTCATCATCACGCTGGCCGACGCCGGCGCCTACGCGACCGACCTTGCTCCCGAACGCGGCAAGGAGGCCCTCCAGCTCATCGGCGACACCGGCCGGCAGGCCCTCGGCGAGCTGCGGCGGGTGCTCGGCGTGCTGCGCGAGGCCGCCGGTGATCCGACGGGCGGCGCGGCGGGCGGGCCCGAGCTCAGCCCGCAGCCCGGCATCGCGGACATCGAAGCGTTGTGTGCGAAGGTGCGCGCCGCGGGACTGGAGGTCGTCTACCGGACCTCCGGCGACGTGGACGCCCTGGACAGCGGAGTGCAGCTGACGGCGTATCGCATCGTCCAGGAAGCCCTCACCAACACCCTGAAGCACACTGACACGGGCACTGACACGGGCACTGACACCGGCACCAGGGTCCACCTGGCGATCCTCGTCGAGGACAGTCGGCTGAGCATCCGGGTCCAGGACACCGGTCCGGCCGCACCGTCCGGACCGCCGAACGAGGAAGGACACGGCCTGGTGGGGATGCGGGAACGAGCGGCCCTGTACGGCGGCACCGTCAGCGCGGGACCGGCGGGCGGCGGAGGATGGAACGTCGAGGCCGTCCTCGACCTCACACCCCAAAGCGGCGGTGACCGATGACCACCGTGCTCATCGTGGACGACCAGCCGCTGCAACGCTACGGCTTCCACCTGCTCCTGGACTCCGTCCCCGAGACCGACGTCGTCGGTGAGGCCGCCCACGGCGCCGAGGCCGTCCGCAAGGCGGCCGAACTGCGCCCGGACGTCGTCCTGATGGACGTCCGCATGCCGGGCATGGACGGCATCGAGGCCACCCGCCGCATCGTCGCCGCCGGCGGCCGCTCGCGGATCCTCGTGCTCACGACGTTCGACCTCGACGAGTACGTCCACGCCGCCATCCGGGCCGGTGCCAGCGGCTTCCTCCTCAAGGACGCGCGCCCGGAGGAGCTCCTCGCCGGCATCCGGGCGGTCGCCTCCGGCGACGCCGTCATCGCGCCCGCCCTCACCCGCCGCCTCCTGGAGGAGTACGCCCGCTACGTCCCCGCGCACCGCGCGGACTGTGCCGAGGACCCCGGCCTGGGCTCCCTCACCGAGCGCGAACGCGAGATCCTCGTCGCCGTCGGCAAGGGCTGGACCAACGGGGAGATCGCCACCCGCTTCGTCCTGTCCGAGTCCACCGTCAAGACGCACGTCGGACGCGTTCTGGCCAAGATCGGCGCCCGTGACCGCATCCAGGCCGTGATCTTCGCCTACGACCACGGCCTCGCCCGGCCCAACGCCGACTGAGCCGACGAGCGGCGGCCGGGAAGCCGGGCGGGCCGCTCGCCCCGGCCGCGGCACACGGTCATCGGCCGCGCGGCAGTGCGTCATGTCGGCGGCGTCCGTCACAGTTCCAGACGGTAGCCGTGCCCGCGCAGGGTGGTGATGCGGGGCAGGCTGACGGGGTGGACCGAGGCGTCGGCGGCCTGCGCGAGGCGTCGGCGCAGGCCGGCCATGGTGACGTCGAGGGTCTTGGTGGAGCCGAACCAGTTCTCGTCCCAGACCTCGGCCATCAGGGTTTCCCGGGAGACGGCCTCCCCGGCGTGCCGGGCCAGGGCGGCGAGCAGGTCGAACTCCTTGGGACGCAGGTCGATGTTCTCGTCGTGCAACGTGCAGCGGCGGGCCACGACGTCGAGGACGAGGTCGGCCAGCCGGACGGGTTCCTGTGGTGGTGCGGCGACGACCCGGCGGCGCAGATGGGCGCGGATCCGGGCGAGCAGCACGGTCAGGCTGAACGGCTTGACGAGGTAGTCGTCGGCCCCCGCGTCCAGCCCGGCGATGACGTCGATGTCGTCGTTGCGGGCGGTCAGGACGACGATCAGCAGGTCCGGGTGGCGGGCTCGCAGGGTGCGGGCGACGTCCAGACCGTCCATGTCGGGCAGCCCCAGGTCGAGCAACAGCACGTCGTACGGGGTTCGCGCGGCCTCGGTCAGAGCGGCGGAACCCGTCCGGCTCCAGGTCGGGGTGTAGCCGTTGCCGCGCAGGCCGGTCTCCAGGTGGCGGCCGATGGTGTCGTCGTCCTCGACGACGAGGACGCGGTGGCGGCTGGGGTCGGCGGTCGCGGGCGTACGCATGCTGGACAGCGTAGGAGCGGGCGACGAGCTCGGCCCGCCCGCTCCCGGCCGCTCACAGGTCGCGCAGCTCCTCCACGGCGGGTCGGCCGGCGCTGCGGATGCCGTTCAGCGCGGCCGCCAGTACGGCGACGACGGCCGCGCAGGCCGTCAGGGCCAGGTAGCCGCCCGGCACCGACAGGCCGGCGGGCGGCGGATCGAAGACGCCCGTCAGGACCTTCACGAGCATGTCGGACAGGGCCCAGCCGATCAGGGCGCCGCCCCCCAGGCCGCCGGCGGCCAGCAGCAGGGCCTCGGTGAGGACCATGCCGCGCAGCTGGCCGCTCCGAGCGCCCAGGACGGTGGCCACGGCGAAGGTACGGCGACGTTCGGCGAGGCCCAGGGCGAGGACGAGCCCTCCCGCCCCGGCGGCCAGCAGCACCGCGAAGCCCAGCTCGATCCGGGTGAGCCCGGCCAGGTCGACGGAGGTCAGGCTGGTGCCGACCGTGCCGCGTGTCTGCGTCAGGTCGGTGACCGTGGCGCCGGTGCCCAACTGCTTGCGCAGATGTCCGGCGATCTGCTGCTGGTGGCTGCCCCCCGTGTCGAGCAGGAAGGCGCCGACCGCGTCGCTGCCGGTCGCCTTCGCCACGTAGGCGGCGTTGGCGACGAAGAAGCTGTCCTTCGGCGCGGTCGGGAACTCCTTGACGATCCCGGCGTAGTGGAAGGGCACGGTGCGCAGGGCCTTCGTACGGGCGTCCTGGACCCGGAGGTTGACGGTGTCGCCGGGGGAGAGCTGGAAGTCGTGCACGGTCTCCGCGCTGACCAGCAGGTCGTCGGGGTGCTGGGCGAGCCGGCGCATCAGCTGCCCGGCCGTGCCGCCCGCGAAGTAGGCGTCCTGGAGCGAGGTCGCCTCGGCGACGGTGGCGGGCCGGACGCCGTAGAGGTCCTGGAGGTCGGAGCCGACGTAGGCGTAACGGTGCTGGAGGGGCTCGACGTGCCGGACGCCCGAGACCTTCAGCGTGCCCGCCGCGCTCGCCCGGACCTGGGCGCCGGGCGGTTCGGTGACGGTGACGTCCGCGCCGTTGGTGAGGCGGGCGTCGACCTCGGACTGCTGCCGGTAGGTGGAGTTGAAGACGGCCGTGGAGATCGCGAACGACACGGCGAGGGCGAGCAGCACCACCGAGCGGGCGAGCGGACGTCGACGACGGGACAGCACGGCCGCCGTGGTCGTGGCGAGGGTCGCGGTCAGCGGTCGGGCGAGGCGGGCCAGCGCCGGGCGGCCGTGTTCGAGGACCAGCAGGGCCAGCCGCCACAGCAGCAGGGCCGCGCCCAGCCACAGCAGGGCCGGGCCGAGGAACGCCCAGTAGGAGACGGAGACGCTGGGCACGCCCTCCGGGGCGAGGACGAGGGCGTACTGGTTGCCGGAGGAGGCGCGGAAGACCAGCCACGAGCCGATCAGCAGCGCGAAGTCCAGGCCGTACCACAGCCACCAGGGCGAACGCGACCCGCGCGGCTCCCGCCTGGTGTCGGCGACGGTCACCGTGCGCAGATCCCGCAGGGCGGGCACGAGCACGGCGGCGGCGGCGGCGGCCACGCCGAGGACGAAGGCGACGGCGTACCAGACCACCCAGGCACCCGCGCTCGCGCCGTAGGAGGTGGCGCCGAAGGCGAGGCGGCCGGTCAGCGCGGCGAGCCCGAGACCCGCGAGGCCACCGACGACGCCGACCAGCGCGGCCTCCAGGCCCGCGAGCGCGGTGATCTGGCGGGGCCGCAGCCCGCGCAGCCGCAGCAGGCCCTGTTCCCGGCGGCGCCGGTCACCGCCCGCCGAGGCGACCGCCACGGTCAGGGCGGCGGCCAGGACGGCGCCGGGGACGCCGAGGAAGAGGAAGAGGATCTGGGCGTAGAGGGCGTCCTGGCGGGCGGAGTCGAGGGCCGCGGCGAGGTTGTTCCCGACGAGCACGGTGCCGGCCGACTTGGCTTCCAGGTGGTGCGCGGCGCCGGTGACCGAGGTGAAGGCGGCGGCCGGGTCGGCCGGCGGTCGCGCGTCGCGGGCCACGTGGATCTGGGTCGTGACGTCGGTGGCTCCCCGGGTGAGGGAGGCGAACCGGGCGGCGGGCAGGAGGACGACGTTGTCCGGGGGCGCGGCCGGCTGGGACTGTGGGGGCGCGCCGACCTTCTGGAACAGCGAGTCGGCCTGGGGCAGGTCGACCACGCCGTCCACCCGCACCTGCCGCGGTCCGGCGCCGGGCAGTCGCACGCCGATGGTGTCGCCGGGGGCCGCGTGCAGGTTGGAGGCGGTCTGCTGGGCGAGCAGGACGCCGGCGCCGGAGCCGGAGAGCGTGCGCAGTTCGTCGGGGAAGCGGCTGCGGTAGTCGGCCGGAAGGCCGAGCGCGACCCCCGGTCCGGTGGTCTGGGTACTGCCTCCCACGGTGGCGGTGAAGCCGGTGGTGCGGGCGAAGCCGACGGGCAGTGCGGCCCGGGTGCCGGCAGCGGCCCGCACCAGCGACCGGACGGCGTTCGGGTCGGCGCCCGGCTCTACCTCGACCTGCCAGTCCACGGCGACCGAGCGGACCGCGCGCTGGGTCATGGTGGCCTTGGACGCGGTGAGGAAGGAGCCGAGCGCGGCGACCAGTGCGACGGCGAGGGCGATCCCGGCGACGGCGGCGAGCAGCCGTCCGATGCGGTGGCGGGCCAGTCCGCCCGCCCAGGCGGTGATCATGACAGGCTCCCTCCTGGGTCCGGAACTCCCACTGCCTCGGCTGCGAGCAGCCGGCCGTCGCGCATGCCCCGCCGCACGGTGAGCCGGGCGGCGACGGCCGGATCGTGGGTGGTGACGACGAGGGCCGCGCCCGTCCGGTCTGCCGCCGCGAGCAGGGCGTCCAGGACGCGGGCGCCGGTGGCATGGTCGAGGCGGCCGGTGGGCTCGTCGGCGAGGATCAGCCGCGGAGCCTGCGCCAGTACGCGGGCCACGGCCACCCGCTGGGCCTGGCCGCCGGAGATCTCGTCCGGCAGCCGGTCGGCCAGCCCGGCCGCGCCGACCGCGTCGAGCGCCTCGGCGACCGGCCGGCGGGCCTCCTCCTGCGGGCGTCCTGCGAGGACGAGCGGCAGCGCGGTGTTCTCCGTGACGTCCAGGGCGGGGATGAGGCTGTCGGCCTGGAAGACCAGGCCGATGTCCCGGGGCCCGTGGAGTCCGGGCCGGGTGATCGTGCCGCTGGTGGGGCGTTCGAGCCCGGCCAGCAGATGCAGCAGGGACGACTTCCCCGACCCGGACGGGCCGACGATCGCCAGCCGGTCGCCGGAGCGGACGTCCAGGTCGGCGCCGTGCACGGCCACCACGGCGGTGGGGCCCCGGCCGAAGGTGAGCGCGACGCCCCGGCAGGAGACGAGCAGATCAACGGAGGACATGGCCGTACTCCCTGGCATGAGCAGTGCCCTCGGGTCCCTCGTTTCCCTCGTGCGCCCGCCCGTCGTCCAGTGTGATCACTCGGTCGGCGCCCCGCACGGCCGCCGCGCTGTGCGTCACGATCAGCACCGCGCCACCGTCCGCCGCCCGGTCCCGCAGCATCCGCAGCACCAACTCCTCGGTCACACCGTCGAGTTCACCGGTCGGCTCGTCGGCCAGCAGCACCGCCGGGGAGTTGGCCAGCGCGACAGCCAGCCCGGCGCGCGCCAGCTCACCGCCGGACAGCTGCCGCGGCAACGCGCCCGACCGCCGCCCGAGCCCCACCTGCTCCAGCAGCGTCCCGGCCCTCACGGCTGGACGGCCGCGCACCGCGTGCTGGGCGAGCCGGATGTTGTCGCGCACGGTCAGATGCGGCAGGAGGTTGCGGGACTGCAGAAGCACCCCCACGTGCCGGGCGCGCAGCCGGGCGCGTTCGGTCTCGGGCCGGTGGCTGATGCGCACGCCCGCCACCCGGACCTCGCCGCCCGACGGCTCGTCGAGACCGGCCAGGCACGCCAGCAGGGTCGACTTGCCCGCCCCCGACGGACCGACGACAGCGACCGTCTCCCCCTGCCGCACCCGCAGTGACACCCCGCGCAACGCGAGCGTCTCCTCCTCGCCGGCCCGGTAGAAGCGGTACAGCTCCCGTGCGGCCAGCACCACGTCGTCGTCCGGCGGTCCGGCGGGCATCGCACTCACCGCCACGCGAACGAGTCGCTCACGGTCCGCCACGGATCGACGTTGTCGGCGTTGACCGGGCCGGACAACGTCAGGTCCACCTCATGGCCCTGCCGGTAGAAGGCGTACCGCTCGAACGCGTCCCGCACCACCTTGCCGGTGACCGGGTCCTTCGCCGAGTCGCCCCGATAGGTGAGAAGGACGACGCGGCCTGCCTTACGGGTGACCTGCGACACCTTCGGCGATGCGAACTTCTTCACGTGGCCGCTCAGTTGGGGGACGACAGTGTTCTTGACCGAGGCGACGGTCGGGGCGGTGGAGGCGGTGGCCGTCCTGATCGTGACACTGTTGAGCTTGTCCGTGAACACGGTCGTACCGCCCCTGTCGGTGCGGGCCCAGCCCTCCGGCACCTTCACCGTGAACCCGGTAAAACCGCCAGTGGGCCGGTAGGCCACGAACACCTGGTTGTCGGGGATGTCCCCGGGCGGGTTCGACTCGGTGGGCGCCGCGGCCACCGGTGCCGGGGCCGTCGAACCCGACCCGGAATGCGCCCCGGACGACGATCCGGAGCACCCCGCGATCACCGCGGCGATCACCGTCACTGCGACGACGCCTGCGGAATTACGTACGTACGACATGCCTACCGCCCTCCCGAGGAACTGCCGAGGAGCTGTCTTCCGGTCATGCCACCGACGCTAGGAAGCCGTCGGTTAACGCCCCGCCCGCCGACGGTTAGGCGACGGCAAAAGCGCGTGGCGGACCGTCCTCGGGCCGGTCAGGGGCCAGCAAGATGGGGGCATGAGACAGCGCGTGGTGCGAGTCGCCCTCACCGCCGCCCTGGTCGCCGTCGTCCTCCTCGCCGTCCCGCTGGCCCTGGCGATCAGGTCGTCCCTGTACGCCGACCAGCGCGACACCCTGGAACGGGCGGCTCTGTCGGGGGCCGTACGCGTCAGCCCGGACTACGTGACAGGCGACCCGGTGGAGCTGCCCGCGCCCCCGCCCGGCGGACGCCTCGGTCTGTACGACCCCGCGCCGCGCCTGCGGGCCGGCACCGGTCCCCGCGCCGGCGACGCGGCGGTGCGCAGGGCGCTGGGCGCGGTGGCGGTGCGCGGCCGTTCGGGCGGTGACCTGGTCATCGCCGTGCCCGTGTCGCACGCCGAACGCGTGATCGGCGTCGTACGGGCCTCCTCGCCCGCAGCCGCCGTACGCGACCGTGTCCTGACCGCCTGGGCGGTCCTGGCCGGGGTCTGCGTCCTCGCGCTGACCGTGGCCGTCCTCGTCGCCCGCCGACAGGCGCGGGTGCTGGCCGCACCGCTGGAGGACCTCTCCCGGCACTGCCGGGCCGTCACCGCCGGCGACCTGAGCGCCCGGGCCGCGCCCAGCAGCATCGCCGAAATCGACCAGGTCGCCCGCACGCACAACGAGATGCTGCACAGCTTGACCGAACTCCTGCGTTACGAGCGCGACTTCACCGCCAACGTCTCCCACCAGCTGCGCACCCCGCTCACCGGGCTCCAGCTGACGCTGGAGGCGGGGCTCGCCCAGGACGACGCTCGAACTCGGCCCGCCCTGGAGGAGGCCCTGGCCACCTCTCGCCGCCTGCACACCACGGTGGAGGAAGTGCTGCGTCTGTCCCGCTTTCACGGCCTGCCGCGTAGGCCCGCACCGGACACGCCCGTGCCGCAACTGCTGCGCGAGGCCGAGGAGCGCCGGCACGGACTGTTCGCCCGCGACGGCAGACGCCTGGAGTGCGGGACTCTCGAGGCGGCGGACGACATCCGTGTCCCCGGCGCCCCCGTCACCGAGATCCTCGGCGTCCTGCTCGACAACGCGCGCGTCCACGGGCGCGGCACTGTACGCCTCACGGCCCGCGACCTCGGCGAAGCCGTCGCCTTCGACGTCACCGACGAGGGTGCCGTCCACGGTGAGGCGGCTCAGCTGTTCGACCGCGGCCGCACGGGCGCGGCACCGGGCTCCGGCATCGGCCTGTCCCTCGCCCGCGACCTGGCCGTCTCTCTGGGCGGCAGACTCTCCCTGACCGGCCGCCGTCCTGCCACGTTCACTCTGCTCGTTCCCGTACGCCAGGAGGAGGCCCACCCGGCGGGCGGCGGCTGAGCATCGGTCAGGGGCCTGCGGCGGGAACGGGGTCGCGCCGCAGGCGGGCGACGATGCGGCTCGCGGCGGTTTTCTGGAGCAGGCCGTAGGCGAGGACCGGCAGCAGCAGGTGGGGTTTGTCGGGCAGGGACGCGGTGATCAGGACCGCGCTGGCGCTGCTGTTGTTCATGCCGCAGGCGAGGGTGAGCGACGAGGCGGTGCCCGCCTCCAGTCGCAGGACGCGGGCGGCGGCCCGGCCGAGGGCGAAGGAGAGCACGCAGACCAGGGCGGCCACGGCCAGGGCGGCGGCGAACAGCAGAGGGCGGGGCCGAGTGAGGACGGAGCCGAGGGCCCCGCTGGCGTTGACGTAGGTCAGCAGCAGCGAGCCGGTCAGGGCCAAGGGCGTCACCGCCGACAGGAGACGGTGTAACGGGCGCGCGGGCAGGACGAGCGCGCCCAGGAGGCCCGCGGCACAGGGAAGAACCACGGCGGTGAGGGCGAATCCGCCCTGCGCCAGCCGGCCGGTGACGGCGAGGGTGTGCGCGTAGCCGCCGCTGAGCAGCGGCGACAGCGTCGCCAGCAGCAAGGGGGTGGTGAGCGGACTGAGGAGAGTGGAGGCCAGGACGAGGCCCACCATCGTCGGCTGGTCGCCGTCGCCCTTGTCGGTCCACACGGTGGCGCCGGCGGCGACGGGCATAGCCACGACGAGGATCATCGCGGTGAGCAGTCCGCTGCCGCCGTCGGTGTCGGGGGTGCGCCGCAGCAGGAAGGCGACGAGCGGCACGACCGCCAGCGGGATCGCGAGGTGCAGCACGAGTCCGGCGAGCAGGGCCTTGGGCCATCGCAGCAGGCGGCCCAGCGCGCGGACAGGTACCTGGAGCCCGGCCGAGAACAGCACCAGGGACAGCAGCAGCGGTGGGGTGTGCAGCGTCAGATGCGTCGGCGGCAGCGGTAAGGGATGGGGGCGGCGCAGCCACAGGCCGGGGCCGGGCAGGAACAGAGCGAGGGCGTAGGACATGACGACGACGCGGCCGAGCCGGTGCCGCAGCCAGGCCGCGGCGCGAGTGTGCATGGCACCATCGTGATCAGGCCGGACCCGGCGGGCGGGGAAAGCCGCGCGGCAGTCAGGATGCGTTCAGGTAACCGCTGGCAACGTCCTGCCCATGACCTACGAACTCTCCGAGACTCCCGAGGCCGAACCGGGCACGAGTGCCTCCGCTCGCCCCTCCCACCGTCTGCGCTGGAACAAGGTCCCCGAGGTCACCGCCTACTTCTGGATCATCAAGGTGCTGTGCACGACGGTCGGCGAGACCGCTGCCGACCTGCTCAACGAGAAGGCCGGCCTGGGCCTGACCGGCGTGTCCGTGCTCATGAGCGCGCTGCTCGCTGTGGTCCTCGTCGTCCAGTTCCGCACCACGGCGTACCGCGCGGGCGTGTACTGGCTCGCCGTCGCCCTCATCAGCGTCGTCGGCACGCTGATCAGCGACAACCTCACCGACAACATGGGTGTGCCGCTGGAGACGACCACCGCGGTGTTCGCCGTTCTTCTCGCCGTCGTGTTCGTCGTCTGGTACCGGCGCGAGCGCACCCTCTCCATCCACAGCATCGACACCACCAGCCGCGAGGCGTACTACTGGCTGGCCGTACTGTTCACCTTCGCCCTCGGAACGGCGGGCGGCGACCTGGTCTCCGAACGCATGGACCTGGGCTACTGGCTCGCGGCGGTCCTGTTCGCGCTGGCCATCGCCGCCGTGGCGATCGCGCACTTCGCGCTGGGCCTGGACGCGGTGTGGAGCTTCTGGATCGCCTACATCCTGACCCGCCCGCTCGGCGCCTCGATCGGCGACTACCTGTCCCAGCCGGCCGGCGACGGCGGCCTCGGGTTCGGCACCGTCGTCACGAGCGTGCTCTTCCTGGCGGTCATCCTCGGCCTGGTGGTGTACCTGATGGTGACCCGCAAGGACGTCGCGGACCCCGCGCGCGTGACGCGGCAGACGGCCTGACTGCTGGGAACGCGCTCGTCCGGCGGGCGCGGGAGAGCGTCCTGCGCCCGCCTCGGCATCTGACTGCTACAACGTGGCGCGAGGGGATGCGCCTGCCGGACGCGTCCGGTGAAGAGGAGAGCGCCACAGGAGGTGGGCCGATGTTCACGAGGCCAGGTCCGGCCTGCCAGGCACGCGAAACCCGGGGGAGGAGTTCGTGAATCCCGCCCGGAGCACGTCTGCCGGGCCAGAACCCTCGGGCGGACCCGCCCGGGGGCTCTCGGCGTGGCGGTTCGTGTTGGTGTTCGGGGGCGTCAGTCTGCTGATGGACTTCGTCTACGAGGGCGCTCGCTCCGTCACCGGCCCGCTGCTCGCCCACCTGGGCGCCTCCGCGGCCGTCGTCGGCGTGGTCACGGGGGCGGGCGAGGCCGCCGCGCTCGGACTGCGTCTGGCCTCGGGACCGCTGGCCGATCGCAGCCGCCGGTTCTGGGCGTGGACGATCGCCGGTTACGTGCTGACCGCGGCCACCGTCCCGGTTCTCGGTCTGACCGGCGTGCTGTGGGTGGCCTGCACCCTGGTGATCGCGGAACGCGTCGGCAAGGCCGTGCGGTCCCCGGCCAAGGACACGCTGCTCTCGCACGCCACCGCCGCCACCGGACGGGGCCGCGGCTTCGCGGTCCACGAGGCGATGGACCAGGTCGGCGCGCTTGTCGGTCCGCTCACGGTGGCCGGGGTCCTCGCTCTCACGGGCGACGACTACGCCCCGGCGCTCGGGGTGCTCGCGCTGCCCGGCGTGGCCGCCGTCGCGCTGCTGCTCTGGTTGCGTGCCAGGGTTCCCGATCCGATCGGCTACGAGACGACCGTCGGCACGGCGGCGCCCGAGGAGCAGTCGCCTCCCGCCGGATCCCGCGAGAGGAAGCTGCCGCGGGCCTTCTGGGCCTATGCGGTATTCACCGCGGCGACCCTGACCGGTTTCGCCACCTTCGGTGTGCTCTCCTACCACCTGGTCGCCCGGCACCTGGTGCCGACCGCGATGGTGCCGGTGGTGTACGCGGCGGCCATGGCCGCGGACGCGGTGGCGGCGCTGGCCACGGGCTGGCTGTACGACCGGTTCGGCGCCCAGGTCCTGGTCGTCCTGCCGCTGCTGTCCGCCGCCGTTCCGGCCCTGGCCTTCACCGACACGGTGGGAGTCGCCGTGGCGGGCGCCCTGGTGTGGGGCGCCGCGGTCGGCGTTCAGGAGTCCACGCTGCGTGCCACCGTCGCCGACCTCGTACCCGTGGGCCGCCGGGCCACCGCGTACGGCGTCTTCGCCGGGATCATGGGTGCGGCCGCGCTGGTCGGCGGCGCCTTGGCCGGGGTCCTGTACGACGTCTCCGTCCCCCTTCTGATCGTCGTCGTCGCCTGCATCCAGGCCGCCGCGCTCGTTCTGCTGTGGGTCACCCGAGCCGTGCGCTCCACGCCCGCCCACTGAGCGGCGAACGCGCGGGCATGCACGGGGCGTTCTCGTCACCACGCTGCGGCGAACGCACATGTAGCACGACGTGAGGTTCGGGGCTGGCCTCTCTCGCAGGGCCCTCGGTTGATCACGCCGGCGTCGATCGCATGACGGGCGGGGCTGAATCGATGATCGCCCGACAGATGCGGGCCGTCCCCACGGTGGAGGGGCTGGTGACGGAGCCGCTACCTGGTTGCGGAGGTGGGCTGCTCGGTCACGTCGGCGGCTGTGGCGTGGACGGGCAGGAGTGAGTCGACACCGGTCATCCTGAGCATGCGCATCAGGCGGTCGGGGACGGCGGCGAGGCTGAGCGAGCCGCCCGCTCCCTGGGCCGCGTGCCAGATGCCGATGATCGCGCTGAGACCGGCGGAGTCGCAGAAGCCGACCTGTGCCAGGTCCAGGGCCAGGCACGGGTGTCCTTGTTCGATGATCTCCAGGGCCCCGGAGCGCAGGGTGGGCGCGGTCCGCACGTCCATGTCTCCGACGATCGTGGCGATGGCGAGGCCGGGGTGAGGGTAGTGAACGGTCAGGTGAAGTGTATGGGTCACGTCGGTCATCGCTTCTGGCCGAAGTGTTCGGGTGCGGCGGTGCTGTGGGCGGTTGCGGCGCCGCCGGTGTCGGGCGCGATTTCGGAGTCAGGCACGGACAGGGCCAGCAGGGCCACGTCGTCGCCGACTCCGTCGGGCAGTGAGGCCAGCAACGTGACGGTTTCCTCGACCAGGGCGGTGGCGGTCACGGGCCCTGTGCGCTGGTGGAGGAAGCCGGTCAGGCCGTCCTCGCCGAGCATGGCGCCCTGGGGAGTGTGGGCTTCGGTCAGCCCGTCGGTGTAGAGGAACAGACCCTCCCCGGGGGCCAGGGAGAAGGTGGCCTGGGCGAAGTGTGCCTGGGGAAAGGCTCCGATGAGCATGCCGCCCTTGGGGCGTACCGACTTGACCCATACCGCGCCGCTGTCGTCGGGGCGCAGGTGGTAGGCCGGCGGGTGGCCGCCGGTGGCCACTGTGACGCTGAAGCCACCGTCCTCGCGGGGTGCCAGGAGGCCGAAGACGGCGGTGCAGAAGCGGCTTCCGGCGGTGACGTCGGTGAGCAGGGTGGTATTGAGTGTGCTCAGGACGGTGACCGGTTCCGGGTCGATCTGGGCCGCGACGCGCAGGGTATGGCGGGTCAGAGCAGTGACGGTCGCCGCCTCGGGGCCCTTGCCGCACACGTCACCGAGGAAGAACGCCCACCGGCTGGCGTCGACGGGGAAGACATCGTAGAAGTCGCCGCCCACATCGTGTACGGAGGCGGTGTGGTAGTGGCAGGCCAGCTCCAGGCCGGGCACCACGGGAAGCGCCGGGGGCAGCAGGGTTCGCTGGAGAGTGGAGGCGAACGCGGCGATGGCGGTCTTGTCCTTCTCCGCCTGTTCCCGCGCCGCCCGTTCCACCTCCCGCCGCTTCTGCTCGTCGCGCAGTGCGCGCAGCGCCGAGAGCCGCAGCTCCATCTCGTCCAGCACGATCGCCGCGAGGTCGGCCAGTGTGGCGGTGTCGTCCTCGCTGATGGAGCGCGGCTTGGTGTCGAGGACGTTGACGGTGCCCAGTCGGTGACCGTCGGAGGTGGTGATCGGCGCGGCGGCGTAGAAGCGCACCCCCATCTCTCCGGCGACCAGCGGATTGTTCGCCGCCACGGGATCAAGAAGGGTGTCGGGAATGACCAGCGCGTCATCGCGCAGAATCGCTGAGCCGCACAGGCCCGGATCGCGGCCGATCTCCTGGACGCCCTCAAGACCGTGTGCGGCCTTGAACCAGATGCGGTCGCTGTCCACGATCGTGACCGTGGCCACAGGGACATCGAAGAGGCGGGCGGCCATCGCCGCCACCCGGTCGAACGCCCCGTCGGGCGGAGTGTCGAGGATGTCGTAGCGGCGTACCGCAGCCATACGGGCCGCTTCCACCCCAGGGTCCGGGACCAGCTCGGGCCGCCGCCCGGGCACCAGGGCTGCCGCAGCAGCGTGCTGGGTCATCGGCTTGCCTCTCCGTCGATGGGCCGCGGCGAGCGGCACGAACCGACGCAGCCTAGATCGAGTACACGTCCGAACGCCAATGCCGCATAAATGCCGGATTTGGGCGGTGTCCTATGGGGTGAGGCGGACGTACCGCATGTAGCAGCAGATGGCCGCGGCCTCCGAGAAATGCCAGCCGGCCGGCTTCAGCCGTTGGGGCGGTGTTGAAGCAGCGGCCGTCAGAGGGGTCGTGTCTCGTTTGGTGGCCCTCGACCCTCGACCCTCGACGCTCGACCCTGGGCTTGAGGCCTTCGCTGTCGTGGACGCAGGCGCCGGGGACGCCGACGAGCAGGGGCAGCCCTTCCCAGGGCTACCTCAACCTTGCCCTCGGTGCTTTCGAGCCGTAGCTGCCGCACGGTCGGCGCGGGGCAGCTACGGGCCTCCGCTGCTGGGCCCGCACCGCGGTTTCCGATCGCCGCGAAGCGGGCCTGCCCCGCCAACGGGCCGGGGTCTCCGCCGAAGGGCGGGTCCGTCAGGGGTGGTCGCCGGTGCCGCCGTCGGTGGGGGCGGAGGTGCGCTGGTGGCCGCCGGGACGTGGGGCCTGGCGGGTGTCGCGGATGCTGTCGTGGGCGGCTTCGGCAACCGCCTGTGGGGTGATGCCGAACTCGGCGTACAGGCGCTGGTAGTCGGCGGAGGCGCCGTAGTGCTCCAGGCTCACGATCCGCCCCCCGTCGCCGACCACCTCGCGCCAGCCCTGTCCGACCGCGGCCTCGACGCTGACCCGGGCGCGCACGTCCGGCGGCAGGACCTGGTCCTGGTAGGCGGGCGGCTGGGCGGCGAACCACTCCCGGCAGGGCATCGACACGACGCGCACCGCGAGTCCGTTGGCCGCCAGCAGCTCGCGGGCGTCCAGAGCGATCTGCACCTCGGAGCCCGTCGCGATCAGGATGACGTCCGGTTCGGCGCCGCCCGCCGTGTCGGCGAGGACGTAACCGCCTCGGGCCGCCTCCCGCGCGGGGGCGTACTGCCCGCCGTCACGATCCAGGACGGGCAGGTTCTGCCGGGTGAGGATCAGCCCGGCGGGCCGGTCCCTGTGTTCCAGGACGGTGCGCCAGCAGACCGCTGTCTCGTTCGCGTCCGCGGGACGCACCACGTCCAGGCCGGGGATGGCGCGCAGGGCGGCCAGGTGTTCCACGGGCTGGTGCGTGGGGCCGTCCTCGCCCAGGCCGATGGAGTCATGGGTCCACACGTAGATGGCGGGCAGCTTCATCAGCGCGGCCAGCCGTACGGCGGGGCGCATGTAGTCGGAGAACGTCAGGAACGTGCCGCCGTAGGGGCGGGTCAGGCTCTGCAGGGCGATGCCGTTGAGGATGGCGCCCATGGCGTGCTCGCGGATGCCGAAGTGCAGGGTGCGCCCGTACGGGCCGCCCTTCCACTCCTTGGTCTGCCGATCGGCGGGAACGAAGGAAGGCTCGCCGCTCATGGTGGTGTTGTTGCTCTCCGCCAGGTCCGCCGAGCCGCCCCACAGCTCCGGCAGCACCGGTGCCAGCGCACTCAGGACCTGGCCGGACGCCTTGCGGGTGGCCATGCCCTTCGGGTCGGCAGGGAACGTCGGCAGCGCGTCGGCCCAGCCGTCGGGCAGTTCCTGCGCCTGGAGTCGGTCGAGCAGGGCTGCGCGGTCCGGGTTCGCCTCGCGCCACGTCGTGAAACCGCGCTCCCACTCGGCGTGCGCTGCGCGACCCCGGTCGGCCACCGCCCGGGCCCGGCTCAGCACCTCGTCCTCGACGGTGAACGTGTGCTCCGGTTCGAAGCCGAGCACCCGCTTGGTGGCGGCGACCTCGTCGTCGCCGAGCGCCGAGCCGTGCGCCTTGCCCGTGTTCTGCTTGTTCGGAGCAGGCCAGCCGATCAGCGTGCGCAGCATGATCAGCGACGGGCGGTCGGTGCGGCGCTTGGCCTCCTCGATCGCGGCCAGTACCGCGTCGACATCCTCGACATAGGAGCCGGTTCGGGTCCAGTCCACGGTCTGCACGTGCCAGCCGTAGGCGGCGTAACGGGCGGGAACGTCCTCACTGAAGGAGACGTCGGTGTCGTCCTCGATGGAGATGTGGTTGGAGTCGTAGAACGTGATCAGGTTGCCCAGCTCCTGATGGCCGGCCAGCGAAGCGGCCTCGGAGGTGACGCCCTCCATCATGTCGCCGTCCGAGGCGACCACGTAGACGTGGTGGTCGAACGGACTGTCGCCCGGGGCGGCGTCGGGATCCAGCAGGCCGCGCTCGCGGCGGGCGGCCATCGCCATGCCCACCGCGCTCGCCAGACCCTGGCCCAGCGGACCGGTGGTGATCTCCACACCGCGGGTGTGCCGGTACTCCGGGTGGCCGGGGGTGGCCGAGCCCCAGGTCCGGTACGCCTCCAGGTCGGACAGCTCCAGCCCGTACCCGGACAGGTAGAGCTGGATGTAGAGAGTCAGGCTCGAGTGTCCGCAGGAGAGCACGAACCGGTCCCGCCCCAGCCACTGGTCGTCGTCCGGGTCGTGTCGCATGACGTGTTGGAACAGCAGGTACGCCAGCGGGGCCAGGCTCATCGCCGTCCCGGGATGGCCGTTGCCGACCTTCTGCACCGCGTCGGCCGCCAGCAGCCGCGCGGTGTCGACCGCTCGCACGTCGGTCGCGTCCCAGCCGGCCTGGTCCGCCACCGGCATGGGGACCGACCTGCTCCGCTGGATGCTCGAGTACTTGCTTGCCATGCCAGTTGCTCCTAACGAAACGGTTTACCGGATTTCCCGTCCGGACTTCCTGCAAGTGACGAAAAGCCGCTCTCCGTATGAACAGAGAGAAAGCCCGCCTGGCGCTTCGCGTCGGGAGGCGAGCCTTGTACGTGGTAGGCGGGAGGCCGTCCCCGCGTCCTGGGTTTCTGCGGCCATGACTGGTGAAGGGGCGCTCACCGGTTGTCGTCGTAGGAGTCGCGGCTGCCGGGCCTGGCCAGTCCTCGGCTGATCATGTGACCGACGGTCAGGACCACAAGGTACGGCCACGCCTTGTCGGCGCGGAAGTAATCGGCGTGACCGTCGTCGTCTCCGACGACGATGGAGGCGATCAGCACCGCGACGACGGAAGCCAGGCAGATGAAGAACCCGGTGGCCTTCAGCGCTGGTTTCGTTTCGGCCGAAAGCCTGCGGACGGCGTGGGCCGTCGAGTCGTTGCCTGCGCGGTGGGCCGGGTGGCCGGCCGGGTTCACAGTGGTCATGGGCCGCGTCCTCAAAAGGTTGTGAAGTACTGGCTGCACTCCACCGGGGCACTGCCGAAAAGATCGGCGTGCCCCCTCCGAGTACCCCTGAACGGGGGCGGAAACGACACTTGTGCCGCGGGCGGCCCTCCGGCTCCCGGGGTCACGGCCGTCCGGGCCGTCCCCTGTCCTTCTTCGGTGGGTGGCCGGTCGGCGGGCGAGGGGGGTCAGTCTTCGGAGAGGACGTCCTTGACCGTCTCGTGCAGGGGCAGGACGGAAGTGAGGCGGGTGAGTTCGAGGATCCGTCTGACCTCCGGCTGGACCCCGGTCAACGCGAACCGGCGCCCGGCGCCGGAACGGCGGCGGTGGATGTCGACAAAGGCTCCCAGAGCACTGGAGTCGCAGAAGTCCACACGGGTCAGGTCCAGGATCAGCAGCGGGACGTTCCGCATCTCGGTGGTGGTGAGATGGCCCAACAGCTGGGGCGCGGTGTGGTAGTCGATGGGACCGTCCACGGTGACGACCGCGTGTCGCGGACCGCGGTGCGATGCGAGGGTCAGCGTCGGGCCGGCGGGGAGCAGGCTGTTGGAGTCGACCTGTGGTGCGCTGTCGGTGGGCTTGTGCGCCTCGGGGCCGGGGGAGGGGGTCATCGGGGGTGGCTCTCCTGTGTCCGGGGCGAAGGGGTGGGCTGGTTGTCCTGGTGCCGGTCGAGGAGTCGACCGGGGTACGTGGTCATGAGGTCTTGACCTCCGCCCACACGACTTTCCCTCCGTCGATCAGACGGGTGCCCCATCGTGTCGCGATGGCGTCGATGAGGAAGATGCCCCGGTGTCCGAACTCCCCGGGCTGGGAAACGATGAGACGAGGCTCCTCGCGGCTGCTGTCCGTGACCTCCAGGACGACGCGTTCACCGGCTCTGCGCAGCTCGACGCGCAGCGGTGTCCTGGCGTGGCGGACGGCGTTGGCGACCATCTCGTCCGCGATGAGCATCATGTCGTTCGCCAGGTGCTGCAGGCCCCACTCGCGCATGACCTTGGAGACCAGGTCGCGGGCGTCGGGGACCGCGCTGGAGACCGGCGGGTAGTCACGTGCGACCGCCACCACCTGGTGCGCGGCATCCTCGGGCCGGTGCAGGTACAGCAGGGCGATGTCGTCGTCGTGCTGACCGCCGGCCAGCGCGTCCAGCCAGGAGTCGCAGTCCGCCTCGATCTCGCCCACGGGCCCGCCCAGCAGCTCCCGCAGGTGCCGCAGCCCCTCGTCGATGGGGCGGCCGCGGCGTTCGACCAGGCCGTCGGTGTACAGCAGCAGCCGTGATCCGGGCGGCAGCGAGACCTCCTGCTCCGCATACCGGCGCCTGCCCACTCCCAACGGCGGTCCGACCGTCTCGTCCAGGAACGTCACGCCGCCTGCCGGGTCGCGCCGGGCCGGCGGCAAGTGCCCGGCGACGGCGGCGCGCAACCGGTCCCGGCGCGGGTCGAGCACCGCGTACACGCACGTGGCGATGGAGCCGGGAGCGATGTCGTCCACCAGGACGCTCAGCTGCTCCAACACGTCGGCGGGAGCGAGACCGAGCTGGGCGTAGGCCCGGCAGGCCGTGCGGATCTGACCCATGACCGCCGCGGCCCTGACGCCCTTGCCCATCACGTCGCCGACGGCCAGCGCCACCTCGCCGTCCGGGAGCGGTATGAGGTCCACCCAGTCACCGCCGGCGCCGCGATCCCGTGCGGCGGGCAGGTAGCGTGACGTGCTGGCGATCCCGTCGACGTGTGGCAGAGCCGGCAGAAGGTGGCGTTGCAGCTCTGCGGCCGCCTCCCGCTCCTGGCGGTACGTCTGCGCGTTCTGCAACGCCACGGCGGTCTGCGCGGCGAGGCCGGTGACCAGGCGTTCGTGTCGCTCCGTGAAGACTCCCCGCTCGGGATGGCCGAAGAAGAACCCGCCGAGCACCGTCCCCCGGGACATCACCGGAACGGCCAGATAGCTGCGTACCGGCAGATGGCCTTCCGGCATGCCGTGGTGCGGTGCGTTGTGCCCGTACCGCGGATCCGCGGTGATGTCCTCGGATCGCACCACGCCGAGGCCCCGGAAGGTCTGCTCGAACACCTGGGTGTTGCGCGGCATGGGGAACTTGTCGAAGGCCGACCGGTCGACGCCGGAGATCACGTAGAGCAGATACGACTCCCCGGTCTCGCCCAGGACGTTGTAGAAGAACGCGCCGAACGCCGCTCCGGCCAGGCGGGTGGCGGCGTCGACCGCGCGCTGGACCAGCGCGTCGAGGTCGAGTTCCGCCGCCAGGACACTGCCGACCTCCTGCAGCAGCTCGACGATCACCGCCTCCTCGCGCAGCTCGCGCCCCCGCTGCTCCAGCTCCTGCTGAGAGCGGCGCAGCTCCGTCGTGGCGGAGCTCAACTCGGCCACGACCGTCTGCAGGTGGGCGGCCCGCTGCCCCACCAGGCTCTCCATGCTCTCCAGGAGAAGGCGAGCCGCGTCCGCCTCCTCCGCGGGCGAGGTCCGGCCGGCCGACAGCAGGGCCAGACGCGTTCCGGCGGTCACGGTGCGGAAGAGCGCGGTGACCTCGGCGGGCAGGGGAACGCGGGAGAACAGCACCACCGCGAACCCCTCGCCCGGCGACAGGGCGCCCCCGAAGGCCAGTGCGCACCGGACGCCCTGCCCCGGAAGAAGCTCCTCCAGCCCCTCCACCTGACTGCCGGACAGACGCACGACCTCGACGTCGTCCCCCGGTGGCACCGCGCCGTCCGCCTCCCGGGGTGCGACTCCCAGGCGTTCGAGCAGCCGGTGCACCCACGGTGTCGCGCGGGCGGCGCCGGACGACGGCAGCGGACCGGAGCCCTCCGCGCCGGGCCAGCGGACGTCCGCGCCACCGAATCCGGCCAGGGTCAGACGCCGCGCGTGCTCGGCGGGGGCTCCCGCGGCTGCCGGTGCCCCGGTGACGGCGTTCCATGGCCCCGCGAGAAAGACGCCCACGGCAGGACAGGCCCGTCCGTCATGACCGTCGTCCAGGCTGTCGTAGAAGAAGTCGGCGACGATCTGCGCCGCCGCGTGCGGTGACGGCGCACCACTGACGGCCGCCCGCAGCAGGGCACTGCATCGGGCCGTTTCGCTGAGACCGAAAGCCGACAGGTCGAACCGGACGTCCTGCACGCTGTGTCACACCTCGAATAGCTGAAGAGGGGGTAGGCCATGGATGAGAGCAGGACCATGGGCATCAAAGATTAACCTCGGGCCGATTCTGGTTCGTCCCGGTCCGTGCTTCCCTCGCGTACCCCGGCCGATCCGTGCCGATGCGGTGTGAGTCGAGGTCAGTGGCGTGGTGCCGTGACGGCGTCCTCGACAGTGGGGTGGACGGTGAACACCTGATCGAGGCCCACGGTCTGGAAGAGGCGGGTGAAGTAGAGACTGAGTCCGGTCAGGCTGAGGGAACAGCCGGCGGCCTCAGCGCGATGGTACGCGGTCACGAGGACGGTGATGCCCGTGGAGTCGCAGTAGGAGACACCGCCGAGGTCGATCACCAGGGGCGCGCCCGGAGCGAACGGGACGCCGTCCAGCGCCTGGGTGAGCTGTGGTGCGGTGTGGTGGTCGAGTTCGCCGGTCACCCGCAACACGACGGGGCCGGCCTCGTGGATCTGCTGTACGACGGTCAGAATGGGCTCACTCACCGGTTCTCCTGATGGGGTGATGCGGGCGGTACGGGTTCGGACAGGGCGAGCAGAGCGGTGTCGTCGCCGCGTGCAGACCCGGGACCACGGGCAGAGCCGGGGCAGGAGGGGTGATCCACGGTACGTGGATCGGTGGCGGCATCGGTGATCACGTAGGGGTACGGCTGCGGGACGGCGGAGGCCGGCAGTCCCGGGACGCGGACCGTCTGGGTGGCTCCGACGGGGCCGTGCGACGCGATGAGCCGCACCCGATCGCTGTCCACGATCGCCACACCGGCCATCGGGGCGCCGAAGATCCGGGCCGCGAGGCAGGCGATCTTGTCGAGGGCATGGCCGGACGAGGTGTCGATGGAGTACTTGCGGACGGCGGCTGTGCGTCTGTCCTCGTCGGACATCGGGGCGAGCTGACGCGGCGGCGCACTCGAAGCCACAGCTTGCCTCCCGCGTCAGTGGTTTCCTCGCCATGCCGAGTTCTGGTGCCCCACCTGGTGGGCCTATCCTACGAAGCGATCGTTTTCCGGAGGACAGGACCATCACGCTACCAAGCGGAAGAACGTGCCCGATGGGCGCTGCCCGTGCCGGAGGGCCTGCGGAAGTGCCGCCCCGGTTCGGACGGGGACGAAGTGGGCCTTCGGGGGCGGCGGACGCGGCGGGTGGTCTGGACGGCGTGAAGGAAAGGTGTGGGCTGTGGCGGGTTCCGCGGACGCTGAACACGCGCCGCCGACTGCGGCGGCCGGTGTGTTCGCCGCCGACGCGGAGGTCGGCGAAGATCTCGCCGCGGTGGACTGGACCGCGACCCCGCTCGGGCCTCCGGACGGCTGGCCGCAGAGCTTGCAGACGGCCGTCAGCATCCTGTTGTCGTCCCGGTTTCCCATGTGGATGGCCTGGGGGCCCGAGCTGACGTTCTTCTGCAACGCCGCCTACCGCCGGGACACCCTGGGGCAGAAGTACCCGTGGGCGCTGGGCCGTCCGGCGAGCGAGGTCTGGGCGGAGATCTGGGACGACATCGGCCCGCGTATCGACGCCGTGCTGGCCGCGGGCAAGGCCACGTGGGACGAGGCGCTGCTGCTGTTCCTGGAGCGCTCGGGCTATCCGGAGGAGTCGTACCACACCTTCTCCTACAGCCCGCTGCGGGACGATTCCGGCGCGGTGGTCGGGATGCTGTGCGTGGTGAGCGAGGACACCGAGCGGGTCATCGGTGAACGGCGGATGGCGACGCTGCGGGACCTGGGCTCGGATCCGAGCGTCGTGCGGACCGAGGAGGAGATGTTGGCCTTCGCCGGTCAGCAACTCGGTCGCAACCTGCGGGACCTGCCCTTCACCCTGACGTACCTCTTCCAGTCGGACGGCGCCGCCCGACTGGCGGGATGCACCGGGCTGACGGCGGGGCACGCCGTGGCGCAGGCCACTGTGCCGGCTGACGCGGAGGACGCGCTCTGGCCGACCGCCGCCCTGGCACGAGGGGAGTCGGCGGTGACCGACCTCGACGGAGCCCCGTTCACCACGCTCCCCGTCGGGCCGTGGCCAGAGCCGCCGGCCCGGGCACTGGTCGTTCCCCTGCTGCAACAGGGCAGTGCCCCTTACGGGTTCCTGGTGGCCGGACTCAACCGCTACCGGCCCCTGGACGCGGGCTACCGCGGCTTCGTCGAACTGGTAGCCGGCCACATAGCGGCCGGGATCTCCAGCGCGCGCAGTTACCAGGCCCAGCAGCGCCGGGCGGAGGAACTGGCGGAGCTGGACCGGGCGAAGACCACCTTCTTCTCCAACATCAGCCACGAGTTCCGCACCCCGCTCACACTGATCATGGGGCCGGTGGAAGAGCTCCGCACGCAGTTCGCCGGGGGCGATTCTCGGGTGCGCGACGAACTGGAGGCCATTCATCGCAACGGCCTCCGGCTCGGAAAACTCGTCAACAGTCTGCTGGACTTCTCCCGCATCGAGGCGGGACGGATGCAGGCCAGGTACGAGCCCGTCGACCTGTCGGCGGTCACCGCCGAGCTGGCCAGCGTCTTCCGCTCGGCAGTGGACAAGGCAGGTCTCGCCTTCGAGGTCGACTGCCCCGCGCTGCACGAGCCGGTGCACATCGACCGGGGCATGTGGGAGAAGGTGGTCCTGAACCTCATCAGCAACGCGCTGAAGTTCACCTTCGAGGGGTCCATCCGCGTCTCGGTCCGCGCCGAGGGCGAAAACGCGGTGATCACGGTCGCCGACACCGGCATCGGCGTGCCCAGCGAGGAGATGCCGAGGCTCTTCGAGCGTTTCCACCGCATCGAGAGCGCCCGCTCGCGGTCCAACGAGGGCAGCGGTATCGGTCTCGCGCTGGTCAGGGAGCTCGTCGGCCTCCACGGCGGGACGATCACCGCGGACAGCACGCTGGGTCAGGGCACCCGCTTCACCATCCGTCTGCCCTTCGGCGCGCAGCACCTGGCGGCCGACGCGCTCGCGCCGGCCGCCTCCACCCCCGCCCCCTCGGCCACGGCCGAGCCGTATGTGCTGGAGGCGCTGCGCTGGCTCCCGCCGGACACGTCCGGCGCGGAGACACCGGTGGCGCCGACGCCGAGCGACACCGCCTACACCTCGGGTCCGGCGGTACAGGCGCGGGTGTTGATCGCGGACGACAACGCCGACATGCGTGAGTACCTGACGCGGATCCTGCGCAGCGCCGGATACCACGTACAGGCGGTCCCCGACGGGCAGGAGGCGCTGCGAGCCGTCCGCGCGGACGCTCCCGACCTCGTGGTCAGCGACGTCATGATGCCCCGTCTGGACGGGCTCTCCCTGGTGCGGGAGCTGCGCGCCGACCCGCGCACCGCTGCCGTGCCCGTGCTGCTGCTGTCCGCCCGGGCAGGACAGGAAGCCTCCATCGAGGGCCTCCAGGCCGGTGCGGACGACTACCTCGTCAAGCCGTTCGCGGCGGCTGAACTGCTCGCACGGGTGCGGGCCAACGTGGAACTGGCCCGGCTACGCACGCACCACGTCCGCTGGCGCACCGCGCTGGTCGACTCCCTGCAGGAGGCGTTCTTCGTCTGTGACGAGGAGGGCGCGGTGGTCGAGATCAACGCGGCGTTCACCGACATCCTCGGATACGGTCCCCAAGAGCTGCCCTACCAGCCGATCCATCCCTGGTGGCCGGAGGCCGGCAGTGATCCGGAGGGCCACGCGGAGGTCGCCCGCGCCTTCGCCGGACTGATGGAGGAGGGACACGGCCGCTACACCATCCCCGTCACCCACCGCGACGGGCACCGGCTGTGGATCGACGTCGCCTTCAACCACGCCAAGGACCCCGACACGGGCCGACGTGTGGTCGTCGGCACCTTCCGGGACGTCACCGCCGAGCACTACGCCGTCCAGCGCGATGGCGCCCTGGCGGCGCTGAGTCTGCGCCTGTCCCGGGCCACCAGCCTGTCCGAGGCTTTGAACGGTGCCCTGAGTGAACTCAAGGAGCTCTGGCGAGCACGGCAGGTCCTGGCCGTCGTCTTCGGCCATCACACGGATCCCCTCCTGGCCGCCACCGACCCCGCACCCAACTGGCCGGACCTTCCGGCCGACCGGCGAGAGGCGCTGACCTTGCTGCGCGAGCGGCCTGCGCTCACCCCGGTCACCGATCACACCAGCGCGGGCATCTCCCTGGAGCATCCCGACGGCCCCATGGTGCTGTGGGTGGACCTGGGCGCCGACCGGCCGTTCACCGCCGAGGATCAGTTGTTGCTGTCGCTGCTGGCGGGGCACCTGGCCCAGGGCATGGTCCGCGTCCACCAGATCGATCAGCAGCGCGAGACCGCCATCGCCCTGCAGCGGGCCATCCTCGGCCCCTCCCGCCTGCCCGAAGGCTTCGCCGTCCGCTACGAACCGGCCACCCCACCGCTGGAGGTGGGCGGCGACTGGTACGACACCGTGGCGCTGCCCGACGGACGCATCGGCATCGTCGTCGGGGACTGCGTCGGCCGGGGACTGGAAGCGGCCACCGTCATGGGCCAGCTGCGCAGCGCCTGCCGGGCGCTGCTTTTGCAGGACGCCAACCCGGCCCGGACCCTCATGGCGCTGGACCACTTCGCGGCCGGCATTCCCGGAGCGCTGTGCACCACCGCCTTCTGCGGGGTCCTCGACCCGGAGACCGGTCATCTGGCCTATGCCAGCGCCGGGCACCCGCCGGGCATACTCGCCCACCACGACGGCACGCTCCGCCTGCTGGAGGACGGGCGGTCGCTTCCCCTCGCTGTCCGCCCCGGCCGGCCACGCCCTGAGGGCGAATGCACCATCCCGGCCCGCGCGACCCTGCTGCTGTACACCGACGGTCTCGTCGAGCGCCGCCGACGCCCGCTGAGCGTGGGCATCGATCAGGCGGGCGCAGCCGTTCAGGACGGCAGGGACGCCACCGTCGACGAACTCGCAACCCAGGTGATGACCCGCCTGGCCCCCGAGAACGGCTACGACGACGACGTCGCCCTGCTGCTGTACCGGCACCCCGCCCCGCTGGAGATGACCTTCCCCGCCGAGTCCTCGCAGCTCGCACCGGTCCGCCAGGCCCTGCGAACCTGGCTCGAACGGTGCCAGCTCCCTCCGCAGACCGCGCAGAGCGTTCTGGTCGCCGCCGGCGAGGCCTGCGCCAACGCCATCGAGCACGGCCACCGTCACACCCCGGGCCGGCCCGTCCGGCTGCGCGCCGAGGCGTACGTGGACGACCTGCGCCTGATCATTGCCGACACCGGACAGTGGAAGACCCCGCAACCCGAGTCAAACGGCCACCGCGGTCGCGGCATGACCCTGATGAAGGCCATGATGCAGGATGTCACCGTCAGCTCCGGCGCCGCCGGCACCACCGTCCAGATGCGCACAAGGATCGCCTCATGACCACCCCGCTCGCCCTGACCCCGGGCCGGCGGCCCGACGGCACCCTCCTGCTCACAGCCGTCGGTGAGATCGACATGACCAACACCGGCGCCCTCTGCGAGGCCCTGGACGCCACCCACGGGCCGGTCGTCCTCGACCTCACCGGCGTCGAATACCTGGACAGCGCCGGAATCAACGCGCTGTTCGCCCGCGCCGACCGGATCGAACTCGTGGCGACGCCTCTGCTCGCTCCCGTGCTGACGATCTCGGGACTGGCCGAGCTCACCACCGTCCACGGCCTGTGACGGACGCCGACCCACGGGTTCACGTACCCGTGGGTCGAAGGGGCCTGGTATGTGTGTACGAGGCGGTCTTGGTGTGCTCCGGCTCGCCGTTCTCGACGGCGCGGGGATGTGCCCTGGCCACCGCGAGGTGTATTCCGGACCCGCTGCCTGACCACCAGCGAAAGCAGCGGGTGCGGCGGCGCACGACTTACGGTGAGAGGAGGAGGTCCCGCGTTCGGCGGTGACCCCGAAGCCCGCAGACAGGCGGACACGCCATGAACGAATCCGACACCCCTCGCGCCCCCGGGCTCCTGCCGGACGCGATCCATCGGGCCGCGAAACCCGGGACAGTTCTTGTGCGGCTGGAGACGACACAGTCCCGGGAGGGCAACCTCGACGGCGCGTGGTGGCCGCGTTCCCGCGACATCGGCGCTGAGTTGCCCGACCTCATCCACGTGCTGACCGGGCACCTCGGCCCCATCACGCGCGTCGGCCTGGACGCCACAGCATGGGATGAACTTCCCACGCGCCTGGTCATCGACGACCAGGTCGTCCATATCGACTCCTGCCCGGTCGGTGACGACACCGTCCTGCTCACTCGGGGCGACCAGGACCACTTCTCCCTTCTCGTGGTCCCGCCGCACGCGACACCCGATGCCGCCCGTGTCGCGATGGCCAGGGCCGTCCGAGCCGACAACGTCACCGACGCCGCACAGATCCTCATCGCCACCGGCACCCATCAGACACACCCGATCCCCACGGAGGACCCCCGCACCGGCGAGCAACGTCACGTGCCCGAGGCATGATTTCCGCAGGTCCGGGCGCCCGTGGGGCTGTCTTTGCTGGGCGGCCCCCCGAGTTCAACGCGATCCAGGCGGTGCCGCCCGTCGGAGTGGATGCCCGGCAGCGCCGTCCGCTGATGTTCCGCCAGTGCCGTTAGGGTGCGCGACATGGCCCGTACTCGGCTGTACCGCGACGGTTCCCTGGTCGAGGAGGACTTCCCGGTCCGGGACATCTCCCAGCATCTGGCGGACCGGTCTTCGACCGTGTGGTTGGACCTGTACCGCCCCGACCGCGCCGAGTTCACGGCGGTCGGCGAGGAACTCGGCCTCCACGAGCTGGCTCTCGAGGACGCGCTGCACGAGGGACAACGGGCGAAACTCGACAACTACCGCACCCATCACTTCCTCAGTGTGTACGCGGTCGCCGTCGACCCGGATGGCGCAGGACTGACGATGAGCGAGCTCGCGGTCATCCTCACGCCACAGGCGCTGATCACCGTCCGCAAGGACGCCGCGTTCGCCCTCGACGAGCTGGTCGCCCGCTGGGACCGTACCCCGGCTCTGGCGGCACACGGGGTCGCCTTTCTGCTCCACGGCCTGCTCGACCATGTCGTCGACGGGCACTTCGCCGCGGTACGGCAGCTCGACGAACGCATCGAGGAACTGGACGCTCTTCTCTTCGCCGAAGGCGGTCGGCAGATCCAGACCGTACAGCGCCAGTCCTACGCCCTGCGGAAATCACTGGTCCGGCTCCGTCGCGTGGTCCTGCCCATGCGCGAGGTCGTCAACGCCCTCATGCGCCCCGACCTCGACGTCGTCGACGGTCCCTTGCTGCCTTACTACCGAGATGTGTACGACCACGTGCTGCGGGCCGGCGAGTGGACGGAGTCGCTGCGCGACATGGTGGCCTCGGTGATGGAGACCAACTTGTCGGTGCAGGCGAACCGGATGAATCTGATCATGAAGAAGGTGACGAGCTGGGCCGCGATCATCGCCGTGCCCACGGCGATCACTGGCTTCTACGGACAGAACCTTCCCTACCCCGGCTTGGGACACCAGTCGGGATTCATCGTGTCCAGCGCCGTCATCGTCGTTGCCTCTCTGACGCTGTACCTCGCTTTCAAGCACTGGGACTGGCTCTGACCACACGCTCCCGCGCTCTCGTCGGCGGACGGGGGTGGGAGCCGGTACCAGAAGTCGGCTCCCAAGCGGCTCCCCGAGACCGCGGGCTGTGTGCCCGCGGCGCGGGATCGCCGCGTCGACGTCCTTTACGGCGACGGCGACCCGGAATCGGGGGGACTTCGATAGGTCGACCCTCACCATGTGCCGGGTGATGATGCAGCGATGACGCCCTGGAACTGGGTAGGCATGGTGGCGCCTTGTTCGTCGACAACCGGGGCGGGGTGCCGACGAACGAGAAGTACGAGCCGCACGTTATGACGGCTGCCTCACCTGCCGATGACCAGGCGGCCGGCGTCACCGGCCTTTGCCGGCACCGCTGCGGGCGTCAAGCAGGAACCGCCCTCGTACTCCCAAGCCTCGTCCGGATCGAGTGACCGGTCGGCCGCGGAGACTGCGCGCCCGGCTCGCTCCGCGGCGATGAGTGCGCTCGCGGTCAGCGGCGGGCCGTCGTAGTCGGATGCGGCGGCCATCAGGCGGGCCGCCGACCGCGCCCCGGTCTCGGGTGGGATGACGAGCAGATCCCAGCGTCCGGTGCCGTAGGAGAGCAGCAGCAGCTTGTGCGGGTCGATCTCCCGCGTGAACCAGCCGACCTTCACGACGTGACCGTTGACGGGAACCTTGCGCGGGATGACCGGCCAGTGCTCGGGGTTGACGGCGACACGGGTGATGCGGCCCCAGACGGGGTCCAAAGCGTCGGTCAGTGCGGGCAGTTCGCGCAGCAGGTCGCGCGAGCGCGGCCACCAGGCGCCGTCCAGGAGTCCACGGGAGGGGCCGTCCGTCTTCAGTACGAGGCGGGCGGGAGGGACTGCGACGGGTACGGGCCGCGGCAGGGTCGCTTCGAAGGTCGCGGTCATGATGCGGACCCGTCTCCGGGCCGCCCCTGGGGTTACGGCCCGGGTTTCATCTCTCGCCGAGAACGACCCGGCGTGGAAGCCGGTGTGCGAAATGCCCTCGGTTTCTCCATCCTACTCCTGGCACCGCGCGCCGCGGCGGCCTTCGTACGGGGCGGCTGCCCCGAACGGCAGGAGTAGGCTGGAACCGTCGAGGGCACGTCGTACACCAGGTGTCCGGACCGGTCTCGTCCTCGTCGCACGACAGATATGGGCCGCTCAGGTCCGGGCCAGGTTCCGCCCTATGACATCCGAAGCCCCGCACCGCAACGCCCGTCCCGAGGCCGAGGCCGAGCACGAACCGAGCGGGCAGGTCCTCGTGGAGGTCCGCCTGGTCTCCGCGGACCCCGAAGCGGCCCGACGTGTCGCGGACGCCCTCCGGCTGCTGTTCGCCGCCGATGAACAGCGCAGCTATCCCGACTCCTCGGGAACCGGCACGCGGCTGCACCTCACACTGGACGCCTGTCGCGCCGCCAGTCCGCTCGGCTCCTGGCTCGACTCGAGCAGACCGCGCGCCGATCGCACCCATCAGGGCGAGACCGCCTGACGGCCCCGCCGCCCACTCTCCACGTCCTCACCAGCCCAAGCCCCCGCAGCTCCCGTATCCACCGTCCGTGCGACTCGCATCCGCTCTCAGCGATGCCGTCACGCACCCACGTCGAAGAGGCGCAGCCCAAGACCCCGGCCGCACTGCCGTCACCGAGGTCAAGGACCGCGCATGCACCTCCGTAACCTCCGCTCCCCGTCCGCCGCCGTCCCGCCGGAAGGGCCCCCGCCGTGCCCGGAGTACGACGGGAGAGCAGCCTTCCCGCGCCAGGGAACGGCTGCCGGGCGCACCGGCGGCGAGCGACCGTCCCCTGAGATCACGGGGTTGATCGTCCTTCTCCCGTTCCTGACACTCGGTCCGGCCCTCTGGCTGCTGTGGGGGCGCCTGACCCACCCCGTCGAGGTCCTTCTCGTCCTTCTCGCCGCGGTGCTCTACCCGGTCACGGGCCTCGGCGTCACGGTCGCATTCCACCTGCGCCTGACACAGCGTCGAGCGCGGCCGGCTCGATCCGTCCGCCGCCGGGATCCGCTTCTTCGCGGCCTCGGTCGGGTCAGGGACGTGCGCTGGCCCATCCCGGACCGTATCGCCGCCCGCCGCGTGTGAACCCGCGCGACCGCATCCCCTTCAGGAGTCTCCATGACACTCGCCCCACCGCCCCCGCTCTCCTCGACGTCCGCCGTCCGCCTGCGCCTGGTGTCCCAGCCGGCACAGGGCCACATGCCCCGGCTCATCGACGGCGCCTGGTGGCCACGCTCGCCCGATCTGGCGTCCGAACTGCCCAGGCTGCTGGCCGGACTGCCGCCCGCCTGGGGACAGGTCACCAGCGTCCTCGTGGACGAGGCCGTGTGGTCCCCGTTCCCGGGCCGGCTGCTCGTCGCCGACCAGGTGGTACGCCTGCGCCGGACGACCACCCAGCACTCCCCGTCCACCGTCTGCCTGCTGGCGCCCGGCCGGGGCCGTTGGGACCTGCTGGTGGTGCCGCCCGCCGCCACGGACGCCGAGGCCGGACGGCTCATGGAGCGTGCGGCCACCGCTGTGAAGGACGGCATGGGGCGGGGAGTTGCGGTCCGTTGACGGTGGCAGTCGGACCACTCGCGGGTCCGCCCTCCGGGTGCGGGCCTGGGAGTGTCGCGGCCGGACCCGGCTGGGCAGGCCCACGTGCCCGGTCCCGGCCGGCCGGGCGTCCCGGGCCGGCCGTGCTGCACCGACGGGGAGTCCGCTCGGACCGTCGGCGGAGTAGGCTGGTGTTACCGAGGGTATTTCGTACACCGGCTTCGACGTCGTTGTCGCTTTCGGCGATCTGACAACGCCGGGCCGCCTCCGGTCGGCCCGGAGCAGGGTTCGCGTCATGACTGCGACCGTTCCCCCCACGCCGATCCGCGGAAGCACGCCCTCCACCTCACTCCGGATCTCTTCCGCGCCCCTCGGGCCCTCGCCGACGGCCGTGCTCGATCCGCTGTCGGGGCTGATCACCGGGGGCCTGTCGAACCACGCGTACCGGCCGCCCGCCCCGGGTGCGGGACCCTACTGCGGACAGGCGCAGCCGACCCCGGTCTCGGCCCTCTGGCTGATGGCCGCCGGCCGGGACTGCCTGCGCACCTCGCACGTGCACCGGCTGATGGCGGAGGCGGCGCTCCTGCGCACGATGCCGGAGACCGACTCGCTCGTTCAGGCGGCCTGGGACTCCGAGGAAGACCACGAAGTCCGCGATCCCGCGGCACGCCCGCAGATCCCGGCCGTTTCCGCTCCGCCGACGGCGAGGTGAGGGCCGTGCGCACCCCAGCGGCCACCGGGGCCACGGTCGGCGGAGCCCGGACCGGCCTACCGCGGAGTTCTTCCGGCTGAGCCGGGCCGACACACCACAGCCTCAACAGCAGCCCGAGACCCCGGCCGCACCTCAGACGACAGGCCGGGGTCCTCCCGTGCCGTGCGCTTCCCGGACCGCTCGGGTCCGGGACCGTCATCGACGTAAGGAAAGTGAGAACCATGGGTGTTCTGATCACCGTGCTGGCGGTGTGCGCCGTGGCCGGGCTGGTGCTGCTCGCGCTGAGCGTGCGCAACGTCCAGCAGTACGAGAAGGGCGTGGTGTTCCGCTTCGGGCGGCTGCTGCCGGACATCCGCGGGCCGGGCCTGCGGGTCATCCGGCCGATCGGGGACCGGATGCGGAAGGTGTCCGTACAGACCGAGGTCCTCGGCATCCCGCCACAGGGGTCCATCACCGCCGACAACGTGACGCTCACCGTCGACGCGGTCGTCTACTTCAAGGTCATCGACCCCGTCAAGGCCCTGGTGAACGTGCGCAACTACCCCGCCGCCGTCTCCCAGATCGCCCAGACGTCGCTCCGCTCGGTCATCGGCAGGGCCGACCTGGACACGCTGCTCTCCGACCGCGACCACATCAACGCGGAACTGAAGAAGGTGATGGACGCCCCCACCGAGGAGCCCTGGGGGCTGCGCATCGAGCGCGTCGAGATCAAGGACATCGCTCTCCCGGAGTCGATGATGCGCTCGATGTCCAAGCAGGCCGAGGCCGAGCGGGAACGCCGCGCGCGGGTCATCGCGGCCGACGGAGAGTTCCAGGCGTCCCAGCGGCTGACCGACGCCGCCGCGACCATGGCCGACACTCCCGGAGCACTCCAACTGCGCCTGCTGCAGACCGTGGTGGACGTCTCCGCCGAGAAGAACAGCACCCTCGTGATGCCGTTCCCCGTGGAGATGCTCCGCTTCTTCGAGCACCAGAGCAGGGACAGCGACGGCGAGTCCGACGGGCGGCTCGTGCGCCGGAGCGACCGGCACGCCGCGCTCTCCGCAGGGGCCGTGATCCCCGAGCCCGTGATCCCCGAGCCCGCCATCCCCGCGCCGGCCCTCGCTCCGTCGGTCTCCGTGTCCGGAGAGCGGGTCGGCGGTCGTGCGGAGGTGGCCCGGGAGCGCCGGGACAACTGGCCGACCCGGCGGGACGCCGAGGAGGCACTGAGCGGCTGATGGTCCCGGCTGCCCGGGGCGACAGGATCGTCCCGGTGCGGCGCGGTGCCGCTGATGGCCCCGGTGACGTCCTGTCACCGGGGTCGCAGCGGTCCGGGGTGGCTGAAGCGGCCGGCCCGGCGCTGGATGCGGTGACGGCGGGTGCGGCGGCGTACCGGCGGCTGTGCGGCCCGCGCGTCGAGGCGGGCGTAGAAGACGTGCTTGGCGCCCTCGATCAGCACCAGGTAGCTCACGACCATCAGGGCCAGGGCGAGGAGGAGCCCGAGAGGCAGGGTCTGGAAACCGAGCGGCCCCGCGAGCGGGGACATCGGCAGCGCGACACCGACGGCGACGACGCCGATGGCGCTGACCAGCAGGGGGCGGCTGGGCCGGCTGCGGTAGAACGGCACCCGTCGGGTACGGATCGCGAAGACGACCAGCGCCTGCGTGGCGAGGGACTCCACGAACCAGCCGGAGCGGAACAGCGAGGCGCCGGTGTGGAAGATCTCGATCATGACCGCGAAGGTGAGGAAGTCGAAGGCGGAGCTGACAGGCCCGAAGAAGAACATGAAGCGACGGATGAAGGCGATGTCCCAGTGTGAGGGCGCGCGCAGCTGCTCCGCGTCGACGTGGTCGGTGGGGATGGTCAACTGCCCTGCGTCGTAGAGGAGGTTGTTGAGCAGGATCTGCGAGGGCAGCATCGGCAGGAAGGGCAGTACCAGGGAGGCTCCGGCCGCGCTGAACATGTTGCCGAAGTTGCTGGAGGTGCCCATCAGGACGTACTTGATGGTGTTGGCGAAGATCCGGCGGCCCTCGGCGACGCCGTCGGCGAGGACGCCGAGGTCCTTCTCCAGGAGCAGCACGTCGGCCGCGTCCTTGGCCACGTCGGTCGCGGTGTCCACGGACAGCCCCACGTCGGCGGCGTGCAGGGCCAGCGCGTCGTTCACGCCGTCGCCCAGGAAGCCGATGTCCCGGCCCCGACGGCGCAGGGCCCGTACGACTCGGGCCTTGTCCTGGGGCGAGACGCGGGCGAAGACGGTGGTGGTCTCGGCCGCCCTGGTCAGCTGGTCGTCGTCCAGCTCCCCGATGTCCCGGCCGGTCAGGGCGCGGCCTGGCGGCAGGCCGAGGTCGGCGCAGACCTTCTGGGCGACGAGCGCGTTGTCGCCCGTGCAGATCTTGACGGTGATGCCGAGGTCGGCCAGGCGGCGCAGTGAGGCGGCGGCACCGGCCTTGGGCGGGTCGAGGAAGACCAGGAAGCCGGCCAGGTGCAGCCGGTACTCGTCGGCGGGGGTGAGGGACGTCTGCCCGTCCGCGTCCCGGGTGGCCACGGCGACCACCCGGCTGCCCGCCGCGAAGTGCTCCTGGAGCACCGCCGCGGCCGCTCCCGGTACGTGACCGCAGCGGGCCAGGACGGCCTCCGGCGCGCCCTTGGCGACGAGCAGGCGGCTGCCGTCCGGACGCTCGACGAGCGCGGAGCCCAGCTGCCGGTCGTGGTCGAAGGGCAGCAGCGCGAGCCGGTGGTGTCTGGCCGGGGGTGTGCCCGTGGCCTGCCACAGCGCGCTGTCCAGCGCGTTGCCGCCGACGTGGTCGAGGTCGCCCTCGGTGGCCAGCAGGCCGAGCTTCAGCACCGTGTCGGAGAGTGCGCCGGCCGGGTCGAGGGCCGCCTCGAAACGGATGCGGCCCTCGGTGAGCGTGCCGGTCTTGTCGGTGATCAGGACGTCCATGTCACCGAGGTCCTCGATGCACACCAGCCGTTTGACGAGGACCTTGCGCCGCGCCAGCCGGCGTGAGCCGGTGGCCAGGCTCGTGCTCACCACGGCGGGCAGCAGCTGTGGGGTGATGCCCACCGCGATGGCCAGCGAGAACAGCAGGGCGTCGAGCAGCGGCCGGTGGAGCAGGAGGTTGATGACGAAGATCCCGGTGGTGAGGGCGGCGGCGACTTTGAGGAGCAGCATGGAGAAGCGGCGCAACCCCGCCTGGAAGTCGGTCTCCGGCTGCCGTTCTCCCAGACCCAGCGCGATCCGCCCGAACTCGGCACGGCCCCCGGTGGCGACGACCACTCCGGTCGCGCTGCCCCCGTGCACCACCGTCCCCATCAGCGCACAGGAGGTCAGCTCGGCCAGGGCCGCCCCCGCGGCGACCGGCTCCGGTTTCTTGTCGGCGGGGGCGGACTCCCCGGTGAGGACGCTCTCGTCGCAGGTGAACGCGGTGCATTCCAGCAGGCGCAGGTCCGCCGGGACCACCTGTCCCAGCGCCAGGCGTACGACGTCTCCCGGTACCAGCTCGGTCACGTCGACCTCGGTGGCCGCGCCGTCCCTGACCACGACGGCCGTGTGCCGCACCCGCGAGTGCAGGGCCTGCGCCGCCCTCTCCGCCCGGTACTCGTTGACGAATCCCAGCGCCACGCTCAGCACCAGAATCCCCGCGATGATGAGCGCGCCGGTCCGCTCGCCGAAGAAGTACGAGACCCCGGCCGTCACCGCGAGCAGGATCAGCAGGGCGCTGCGCAGCTGCCGCCCCAGAACCGCCAGGACGCGGACGTGGTGCGTGCGCACGGCGTTGGGCCCGACGGCTGCGAGCCGTTCGGCGGCCTCACCCGTCTCGCCCCCCGACAGGCCGTCGGGGCTGCTCGCGAGCGCGGCCAGCACAGCCTCCGCGTCCTCTGCGGCGGCGTCCCCCACCCGCAGCTCAGCCGCACGGGTGGTCACCGACTCCGTGGTCACTGACTCCAGGTCCATTCGGCGACCTCGGGCAGGTCCGCCCCATGGGCGCGGATCCAGTCGTGATGGCGGTAGCGGACGTCGACCATCCGCTGCCGTAGCGCCGCCGCGCGGACCGCGAGGCCCGGCACCCGGTCGATGACGTCCATGACCAGCCGGTAGCGGTCGAGGTCGTTGCGTACGACCATGTCGAACGGGGTCGTGGTGGTGCCCTCTTCCTTGTAACCGCGCACGTGCAGGTGCGGGTGGTTGGCGCGGCGGTAGGCGAGCCGGTGGATCAGCCACGGATAGCCGTGGTAGGCGAAGACGACGGGTTTGTCGGGGGTGAACAGGGCGTCGTACTCACTGTCGGGCATGCCGTGCGGGTGTTCCTCCGCGGGCAGCAGCCGGGCGATGTCCACGACGTTGACCACCCGCACCGCGAGTTCGGGCAGGTGGCGCCGGAGCAGCGAGGCCGCGGCCAGCACTTCGAGGGTGGGTACGTCGCCCGCGCAGGCGAGCACCACGTCGGGCTCGCCGGGCTCGGACTCGGTGCCGGCCCAGTCCCAGATGCCGGCGCCGCGGGCGCAGTGCGCGCGGGCGGCGTCGAGGTCGAGCCAGTCGAAGCAGGGCTGCTTGCCCGCGACGACGACGTTGACGTAGTCGCGGCTGCGCAGCACATGATCCGCGACGCACAGCAGGGTGTTGGCGTCCGGCGGATAGTAGACCCGCACTACCTCCGGCGACTTGTTGAGCACGTGATCGACGAAACCGGGGTCCTGATGCGAGAAACCGTTGTTGTCCTGGCGCCACACGTGCGAGGTGAGCAGGTAGTTGAGGGAGGCGATCGGGCGCCGCCAGGGCAGCCGACGGGCGACGCGAAGCCACTTGATGTGCTGGTTCGCCATGGAGTCGACGATGTGGACGAATGCCTCGTAGCAGGAGAACAGGCCATGCCGGCCGGTGAGGAGATAGCCCTCCAGCCAGCCCTGACAGGTGTGTTCGGACAGGATCTCCATCACCCGGCCGCCGCGCTCCAGGTGCTCGTCCGTGGCCAGGACCTGGGCCTCCCACGCCTTGCCGCTCGCCTCGTACACGGCCTGGAGCCGGTTGGAGGCCGTCTCGTCCGGGCCGACCAGCCGGAAGTCGCGCCGCTCGCCGGTGTCGGCCATCACCTGAGCCAGCAGGTCGCCGAGGACGCGGGTCGGTTCGTGCGCCGTCGCGCCGGGCTTGTCGACCGGGACGGCGAACCGCTCCAGGGGCGGCACGGGCAGGTCGCGCAGCAGCAGGCCGCCGTTGGCGTGCGGGTTGGCGCCCAGGCGGTGTGCACCGCCTGGGACACAGGCGAGGACCTGTTCCCGGGGACGGCCGTGGTCGTCGAAGAGTTCCTCAGGACGGTACGAGCGCAGCCATCGCTCCAACTGCCGCAAATGGTCCGGGTTCTCGCGCACGGCCGGCAGCGGCACCTGGTGCGCTCGCCAGGTGCCCTCCACCGGGAGGCCGTCCACCTCGGCGGGCCCGGTCCAGCCCTTCGGCGTACGCAGGACGATCACCGGCCACCGTGGGCGTTCGGCAGCGCCCTGCGTGCGGGCGGCGTGCTGGAAGGCGGCGATACGGTCCAGGGCCTCGTCCATGGCACGAGCCATCGTCTGGTGGACGGTGTGAGGGTCGTCCCCGGTGACGTGGAGGGGCTCGTGGCCGTATCCCCTGAGCAGGGAGTCGAGTTCGGGCTCCGGTATCCGGGCCAGGACCGTCGGGTTGGCGATCTTGTAGCCGTTCAGGTGCAGGATCGGCAGGACGGCACCGTCCCGTACCGGGTCGAGGAACTTGTTCGAGTGCCAGGACGCGGCCAGCGGGCCCGTCTCGGCCTCACCGTCGCCGATCACGCAGGCCACCAGGAGCCCCGGGTTGTCGAACGCGGCCCCATAGGCGTGCGAGAGGGAGTACCCCAGCTCGCCGCCCTCGTGGATCGATCCGGGGGTCTCGGGCGCGACATGGCTGGGGATGCCGCCCGGGAAGGAGAACTGCCGGAAGAGGCGGGTCATGCCGGCCGCGTCCCGCGTGATGTCCGGGTAGGTCTCGGTGTAGCTGCCCTCCAGCCAGGAGTTCGCCACCACGGCCGGCCCGCCGTGACCGGGCCCCCAGACACAGATCGCGTCCAAGTCTCTTGCCTTGACGACCCTGTTGAGGTGGGTGTGCACCAGGTTCAGCCCCGGTGAGGTGCCCCAGTGCCCGAGCAGCCGCGGCTTGACGTGCTCGGGCGTCAGCGGCTCGGTCAGCAGTGGGTTGGACATGAGGTAGATCTGCCCGACGGCCAGGTAGTTCGCCGCCCGCCAGTGGGCGTCCAGCGCGCTCAGTTCCTCCTCGTCGAGGGGGCCGGGGGTGTCCGGAGTGTCGAGGGAGGTCTCGGTAGTGGGGCCGAGCGGCATGACGAACCCTTCTCGCAGGAGGCTGATCAGGAACTTCTGGAACTGAGGCCGGGGAGGTGCTCGGTTTCGTCGACGAAGGCGCGGGCGACGTCCGCCAGACGGCGGTTGTGGGCGCGGGCGTAGGCACGCAGCGTCGTGAAAGCCCGCTCCATGTCCGTGTTGCGGCGTTCGGCGAGCTTTCCCTTCGCCTGTTCGATCAGGACCCGGCTGTTGAGGGCGGTCTGCAGCTGCTCGTTGAGGAGGGTGCTGCGCTCGGTGGTGCGTTGTTGCAGCAGGCTGATGGTGGCGACGTCGGCGAGGGCCTGGGCGAAAGGGGTGGCGGCGGGGCTGATGGGCGCGGGGGTGGTGTGGAAGAGGTTGAGGGCGCCGACGACCTCGTCACGCAGGCGCATGGGCAGCGCCTGGACGGCGGTGAAGCCGGTGCGCTGGGCCTGGGCGGTGAACTGGGGCCAGCGGGCCGCCTCGTCGCGCAGGTCGGGAACGGAGACGGCGATCCCGCTGTGGAAGCAGTCCAGGCAGGGGCCTTCGTGGTTCTGGAGCTGGAAGAGTTCGAGGAGGCGCACCCGTTCGTCGGAGGCGGCCATGACGCGCAGCACTCCGTCACGGTCGGCGAGCAGGACGCCCGCCGCACTGGCGTCCAGCAGATCGACGCAGCGGTCGGTGAGCAGCCGCAGGAAGTCCATGAGGTCGAAGTCGGCGACGAGACTGTCCGCCAACTCGACGAACGTCCGGGCCATCAGCTGTTCCTTCATCGTGCACACCTCTGTTTGTGGGGCGTGAGCATCAGGGCTCCTCGTCGGGCGGGCGCGGATCCGCCGGTCTCGAGTCGTACGGTGCGGTCTCCAGGGGGAAGCGGAGCCGGTGGGCGACCACGTCGGCGGCGACCACCGAGATCCGTGTCCCCCGGGCGAACGCGTAGGCACGCAGCCGGAGGAACGCCTCCTCGACGCCGACGCCGAGCTGGACCACGAGGATGCCGGTGGCCTGGTCGATCTCGGCCCGGTAACCGCCCAGGTCATCGAAGGGCACGGCGTCCGGCCGGCCCGTGCCGGCCATGTCGGCGCCGGCCGCGCCGGTGCCGGCCGCGCCGGTGCCGGCCGCGCCGGTGCCGGCCGCGCCGGTGTCGGACGGGACACCCGCCTCGCTGATCCGGGCATCGAGCAGAAGCAACGTGGCAGTGTCGGCGAAGGCCATCGCGTCGGCCACCTCGTCCGCGTCCAGCTCGACCGAGCTGCTGGAGTACAGGTCGAGTACGCCGGGGCTGATGGCCCCGATCTGCAGGGGGAAGGCGAAGACCGCCCTGGCTCCGGCTTCGAGGGCCGCGTCGGCGAACACCATCCAACGCCGCTGGAGTTCCCCGGCCAACAAGTCGGTGCAGAGGACCGAGGAGCCGAGGACAAAGGCATCCACGCACGGCCCCTCGCCCAGTGTCAGCTGGAGTTCTTCCAGCTGCTGACTGACGGAGTCGGTGCTGCACAGCGGATGACTCGCCCGGCCGCGGAACATCGCGGACACCCCGGCCCCACCGACCGGCAGCGCCGCCACCGCCGCCGTACACACATCCAGCAGGCCGACCCGGGCATCGCGCAGGGCCGCCTGCTCGGCCACGAGAGCCTGGATCCGCGCCGACCGGCTGCCGGGCGTCACGGAGACCACCCGGTCCAGTCGTGGCGATCAAGCCCGCCCGCCCTCCGCGCCGTATGCATTCTCGAGGGACGAATCGGCGCCAGGAACACGGTGTCGCCGGCGGCCGGCCAACACACGTTTCCGACACCCTTGCGGGACCGGGACCGGGACCGGGACCGGGACCGGAACCGGAAGCGGAGGGAGGCCAGGATCGGCTTTTCGGCCCGATCCGCCAAGGTGACACCGGGTGGTGCGGGTGGTGCCTGGCGATCGGAGAGGAGCGGTTCCCGCAACCGGGCCGCATCCCGGTGCCGTACGCGGCTGAGCCGTGGCAGGCGCGTCATCTCCACGGCGGGCTGCTCACAACTTCCACCGCTCCAGGGCTGACCGGGGGCCGGCGGGGCGGTCACGGCGTACCCCCACCCGCAAGAGGCGGCGAAAGCGGCCCTGGCGGACGCGAGCCCTGCCGATGGATGAACAGCCGCAGAATAAGCATGACACCTCCGTTCCAGCTCAGGTGTTCTCGGGACCGACCGCTACCGGGCACCGTGAAGCGATGCGCCCGGGTTCTCCTCGGCGGGGCGACCGAGGCCGGGGCGTACGAGGGCGTGAGTACGTCACCAGACCGGGGTTCCGTGCTACGGGGCTCGGCGCCCGAAAGGACCGCGTCGAAGATGCGACGGGTCCGGACGAGACTCCGCTCCCGTGACATCGAGGTCAACAGGCCGTGTGCGTCCACCGGGGTCCTGGGCGTCCGCTCACCAGCATAGTCCCCGGGCCTTCGCCGCGGTGGGTTCGAACGGGCCGGAATCTGGCCACCCGGCGGTGCGCAAGGGCGTGGGGGAGAGATCCGGGGGCGAGCCGATCGTGACGTCTGGTCCACAGAGAGGGCCCGGGCAGGCGCCTGCCGGTCGGCACGTACGCGTCGCCCGCGTCTTGCTGTTCGCATGCACCGGGCTCATCCATGGCCGCCGTCCGCGTATCCTGCTGGCCGCCCGCAAGATCTGCGCAGTGCCGTCGCTGCGGGAGTGAGACGGCAAGACCGGGGGAGGGGCACGTGAAACCGGTGGAGGCTACCGATCCGGCTGCTGTCGGGGGATATCCGATCTTGGCACGTTTGGGCGCCGGAGGCATGGGCCAGGTGTATCTGTCCCGTACGACGGCCGGACGACCGCTCGCATTGAAGACCGTTCGCCCGGATCTGGCCGAGGCGCCCGACTTCGAGGCACGGTTCGCCCGGGAACTCCGCAACAGCGATCTCGTCCGGTCGCCGTTCACCGTCTCGGTCATCGACTTCAGTCCGCCGGGCCACCACCCGCAGTGGCTTGCCACGGAGTACGTTCCCGCGCCATCGTTGGCCGACTGGGTCGTGGCACACGGACCGCTCCCGCCGGTCACGCTGCGTGCGCTGGCCGGCGAACTGGCCGCCGCTGTCGCGGCTGTGCATGCTTGCTCGCTGGCGCACCGGGACATCAAGCCGTCCAACATCCTCCTGGGCCGCGAACGGCCCATGCTCATCGACTTCGGTATCGCCAGGGCAGCCGACGACTCACGGCACACCCACAGCGGCGGCGTCATCGGCTCTCCGGGCTACCTGGCCCCCGAGCAGATATCCCGGGGCATCGTTACCGAGGCCGGCGACGTCTTCTCCCTCGGCTGCGTCCTCGTGTTCGCGGCGTCCGGACGCAGCCCGTTCCAGCATCCGGGAGAGGACGTCTCCGCGGCCTCGCTGCTGTACCGCATCGTGCACGAGCAGGCCCACATCAAGGCCCTGCCACCGGAGCTGCTGCCCGTCGTGAGACGCTGTCTGGCCAAGCAGCCCGAGCAGCGCCCCTCCAGCAGGGAACTCACCGACCTGCTGCCCCGCGGATCCGGCTCGAGCTGGAGACAGGCCCCGCCGCCCGGCCTCGGTGACGAACTCGCTGCCCGCGAGGCGCAGGTGGCGCGCCTGGTCACGACACCCGACGTCCCAGCACCCACGGTCACGGCACCCACCGTCATGACGGCTACACCGCCGCCCGCCCGCACCGCCGCTCCGCCGCCCGCCGGTGGAACTGCCCCGCCACATCCGGCCGCGGTCGGTCCGGTAGGCGTTTTCGGACCCCCGCCCTCCCTTGGCGCAGGGCCGAGCGGTCCCGCCGGCGTATCGCCTGCCGCCAGCGGCACCGGGCAGTCCACGACGTCCGCCTCGCGCGCTTGGTGGATTGCCGCCGTGGCTGCAACGGCCGTCGCCGTGACCCTGGTCGCGTTGTTGCACCCGTTCGACGGACGCGGTGACCCGGCGGGGACGGACGCGAAGGACAGCGAGCGCCCCACGTCGTCCGCATCGGCGACCGCGCCGACGCTCCCGCGACAGTGGACGGGAGTCTGGACCGGCATCGGCTCGGGCAACCCACGCGCCGACGGACGACTCACGCCCCGCACCACTTCGTTCAAGGTCACACTGACCCTGCGCACCGCCGCCGTCGGAGAACTCGCCGGCAAGCAGGTCAGCAACGTCACAGAGGCCGGCACTCGACGCGAGGTGGGCTGCACCGAAGCTCTCGAACTGCGGGGCGTACGCGGAGCGACCGTCACCCTCGAGGCGGTCACAAGCCACCCCACCGACCGCTCAGCCTCCCTGCTGACCTGCGAGAAAGGGCACGTGTACGTCGTGGAGCTGTCGAACGACGACACGATGACCCTCGGCGAGGAAGGCGCCCAGTCCGCGGGCGCACCCTCCAGCCTTCACCGCAGCCCAGGTGCCCCATGACGACCGCCGAGTTCGGATCGGGCCCCCGTCCGCAGGCCGCGGCGCCGGCATCAGGTCACCGTCGCACACCGCGACCTGCAACTCTTCCTCCTCGATGCACGCCGTAGGTGGCGAGATCGCCCGGGGACGGCTTCATCCCTCGATCCGGGGTCAGTTCGGACCGGAAAAAGGGGCCACTTCAAAGCGTTGATGCCAGTCCATGGACAGGCCGCGCAGCCCGGTGCTCTCGGGCCGACGGTGCTGGTGATGCGCCGCCGGCCCGTGGGCTCGGCCTGCCCCACGCTCATCGGCCGGTGGCCGACCACGCACGATCACGGCCGTGTCCCGATCCGGTGTCCCGGTCCGGTGGCCCGATCCGGTTACCGTCTCGGTCCCGCGAAGGCGTAGGCCGCGGTGCCGGCCACGGCGAGGACCAGGGCCGTCCAGGTGCCAGCTGCCGTGCCGGGTTGCAGCAGCATCCAGGTCGCCACCTGCATCGGCGCATTCGTCGGGGGTGGGGCGAAGAACGAGAACGAGAGCCAGGCGAAGGGCAGCGTCCATGCGTACTGGCCGCCCGCGAGCACCGCGCCCAGGGCGACCAGTCCCACCAGGCCCGCGCTGTCCCGGACGACGAACGCGGCGGTGGCCGGGTCCCCGCCCATCGCCTGCACGGCCGACATCACCGCGCCTACGACCGCGCCGGCCAGCAGCACGTGCGCCGCTCTGCGGGGCGCCCAGCGGATCGCGGCGGTCCGGTCCAGCGCGAGGTCCTGCCCGCCGAACCCGATCGAGGCCGCCATCGCCCCGGTAGCGAGAACGAGCGCGGTCGGCCGCGGACCGCCGGACCCTGCGCCGCCGTCCCGGGCGAGCGCGCACACCGCCACCGCGCTGATCACCACCATGGCGAGCGACGCGGGTACCTGGCGCGAGCGCGCGTACAGCGTCAGCCATCTCATCGGGACGCAACACCGGCCAGGGTAGCGAGCAGGTCGCCCTTGCAGGACAGTGCGGCGGCGTGCATCGCGCTGATCCGCGAGACCTGTTCGGCCCGCGGCAGCTCCTTGAGTCTCTTCCACGCCGGGCGGGCCAGGTCGAGTTGGTCACGCGAAGAGTGGACGGTGCCGCCGAGCGGCCTGAGGTCCCCCAGGACCCAGCCTGCCGCGATGCTCTGCGCGGCGATCTCCCCGAGCGTGCCGCTCTCGTTGTCGCTGCGAGGGGAACACGTCGGGGCCATGCCTTGGGCGAGCAGGGCCCGGGTCAGCTCCTCGCCCTTCGCGGTGGCGATCGTCCCGTCGTCGAAGTCGACGAGCACGGACCTGGGGGACCGCTCCGGCGTGGTGCCGAGCGCCCGTATGACGGTGGTCTCACGCACCGAGACCGGCGCCTGGTCGCCCAGGGCGTCGTGCAGCAGGCGCAGCGCCTTCCTGCCGGGAGCCGCCAGGTCGGCGAGCCGTGCCTGGTGCGCCTTCGCCACGCACACCGGGCCGTCGCACACCGGTGCCGCGGCGTCGTCGTCGACGACGTACGTTCGCCGCGGGTCGGAGGGGAGGACGAGCAGGGCCAGCGCCGCGCCCGCCAGGACGGGCGTCAGGGCGAGCAGTCGGGCGCGCGGCGTCGTGGCGGCCAGCAGTGCGAAACCCGTCGCGGCCATGCCGAGCAGCCAGAGCGTCTGCCCGAGGTGCACGGAGGCGGAGAGCGTGAGGAACACGTCCCGCACCTCTGCCACCCCCGGTGACAGCAGCGAGACCCGGTTCGGCACCGAGGCCGTCGGCACCGCCGAGTCCGACGTCCACTGGCGCAGAAGATTGGTGACCACGAAGGCGCCCACGGCCAGCGCGGGAGGGGTGAGCGGGGACGGCAGCGCCCGCCCGACTCCCATGCCCAGCACGGCCCCCGCGACAAGGGCGAGTGCCCCCACCAGCGAGATCGGCAGCCAACCGAGGTGCGTGTACTCGGCGTCGGCGAGCACCTGGACCGCGCCCTGGAGGACGAGGAGCGCGAAGGCCGAAACCAGCGTGATCGCCGTCGTGCCCGCCAGCATGGCCGCACGGTGCCAGGCGGGCCTCGGCGTGCTCGTCAGCAGCTCGGACATCTTCGAGCGGTGGTCACGCAGTCCCTGAAGTGCCCCGAACCCCACGGCGAGCGGCCACAGAATGACCAACAGGGAGCGTGTCCACAGGGCCATGGACGTCCACTGAGCCGTCCACAGCGCGGTGCCCTTCCACCACGGACCACTCAGCAGGTACAGGAACGCCAGCGCGCTCGTCAGGACCACGACGCCGGCCCATGGGGCGACGGAGCGCCTCAGCTCGATGCGCAGGACACGGACGTTCACCAGGTGCCCCTCCCCTGCTCGGGGCCCAGTAGCAGCGCCGAGTAGCCGCGCTCCAGCGGGCTGTCGCCCACATGCTCCGGGCCCCCCGCCGCGGCCAGCTCGTCCGGGGTGCCCTGGAAGACCAGCCGGCCCTCGGCGAAGAGCACCACATCGGTGCAGGCGGCGGCGACGTCCTCCACCAGGTGGGTCGAGACGAGCACACAGGTGTCCGTGCCCAACTCCTGCAGCAGCTCGCGAAAGCGCAGCCGCTGTGCCGGGTCGAGACCGACGGTCGGCTCGTCCAGCAGCAGGATCGACGGATCGTTGACGATGGCCTGGGCGATGCCGACCCGCCGCACCATGCCGCCCGACAGGGTCTTCAGCCGCTCGTCGGCGCGGTCCGCCAGACCCACCCGCTCCACGGCGCGCTGCACCGCCGCCGGTATGTCCGCCTTGGGCACCTCCTTCAGCCACGCCATGTACTCGACGAACTCGCGCACCGTGAAGCGCTTGTAGTAGCCGAAATCCTGCGGCAGATAACCGATCCGGCGGCGCAGCGAACGGTGCTCGCCCATGCCGCCCACGGACTCGCCGAGCAGCTCCAGGGTGCCCTCGGTGGGGTGCAGCACGGTGGCCAGTGTCCGGATGAGGGTGGTTTTGCCCGCCCCGTTGGGGCCGAGCAGGCCGTGTACGCCGGTGCCCAGGGACAGGTCGAGGCCGTCGACGGCCATCCGTTTCCTGCCGACCCTGACCTTCAGCCCGGTGGCCTGGATCTCCCAGGCGTAGGCCGTCGGCGCGATGTCGGCCGCGCTCACCGCGGACGTCATGTCGTGTTCCTTTCCGATGGTCATCGATGGGCTCCCAGCACGGAGTAGGCGCCCCTGCGGGCGATCACGACACCGATGCCGAGCGCGAGGATCAGCGCCCACACAGGAAGGCCGCCCGACCTCAGGGCGAAGGTCGTACGGCTGGTGGCCAGGGTCGGCGCCACGATCACGGTGGCCCATACGGCCGCCAGCGCGGCCGCGGCGCGGGTCACGCCGACGACAGCGCCGAGCGCGAGGGTCGTCGAGGTGAAAGCAAGACAGGGCAGCAGCCACTGGGCGGCCGTCACCCCCGTCACGCATCCCCCCACCAGCAGTGCGGGGACGACAACGGCGAGCACGGCCGCGGTGCGCCGCAGCACTAGATGGAGCCCGGCCCTCGCCGCGGAGGCCGTCAGCTCGTACGCCGGGTCCAGGCCGCGCGACCAGGACGCCGCGACGCCGAGCACGGGCAGGACCGGCGCGAACAGCAGCACCAGCGACACCTCACCCGAACCGGTGTCGACCAGGTCGAGCAGCAGCGCGAGCAGCGTCACGCTCACGACCATGGCCAGCCACGGCACCATCGTGGGCGTCATCCACCTCGACAGCCGGGCCGACCAGCGCCGTCCGCGCGGCATCGTGGCGGTGGCGGCCAAGTGGGGTTCGAGGTCGGACCACACCGTGTCGACCAGCGCCGCCACAGCCGGCGCCTGCGCCGCGACGGCGGCCGACAGCCGGTCACGGCACACCCCGCACGCCTCCAGATGGGCCTCCACGGCCCACACCTCGTCGGCGGCGAGGTCCGTGCCACCGCGCGCATAGCCGTCGATGATCCGCATCGACGCGTGTTCCACGCTCATGCCAGCGCCTTTCGCATCGCGAGCCGGGCCCTGCGGGCACGGGTCTTGACGGTGCCCTCGGGCAACCCGAGCAGGACGGCGGTCTCCCGGACGGACAGCCCGTCGAGCACCATGGCCTGCAGTACCTGTCTGAGTTCCGGCGCGAGGCGCCGCAGCGCGTCGCCGACGTCACCGCCGACGGTCGCCGCGAGCGCCTCCTCCTCGGCGGCGGGCACCGCGTCGGGGAGAGCGGCGGCCGACGGCGGCTCGGCATGGTGGGCCCGGCGCCGGAAGGCGTCGACGAGGCGACGCGCCGCGATCGTCCACAGCCATCCGACGGCCGTCCCGCCCACCGAGGCCCCCGCGAACGCGCCCGCCGCGCGCCACACCGCCAGATACGTCTCCTGCATGACCTCGGCGACGACCTGCTCGTCCGCGCAGCGACGGCGCAGCCGCAGCGCCATCCACGGCGACGTACGCCGGTACAACTCCTCGAACGCCGCCCGGTCGCCCCTGGCCACCAGCCGGACGAGACGCTCCTCGTCCATCTCCCCCGGTGCCTTCCTCACTGATCTCACACCCGCTAGACGCCCGTCCCCTGCGGCAGGTTTTCCCCTCGGTGTGATCCCCGTCATACATAAGGCCCTCTCCGGTTCCGGCGACCAGGAGCAGGGGCCGTGCGTCGCGAGCCGCTCGGCGACCAGGACGGCGGAGCGGCTGAGGCGGTCGAGGCCGGAAATCGCTCCGGCCACCACTTGGGCCGTGCCGACGGTGGTCGGGCCGGTCAGTCCGGCGACGGCGGCGACCAGGCCCTGTCCCTGCGCTCGGGCCGTGCCGACGGTGGTCGGGGCCGGTCAGCCCGGCGACGGCGGCGATACGGCCCTGTCCCTGCGCTCGGTCAGCTGCGCCAGGGTCTCGACTCCCAGGATGGTGAGCGCCGTGCGCCTCGCCCCCACCGAGCGGACGCAGGCGGCGGCGTGATGGTCCACGTGGCGCCGACGACGCCAAGGGCAGGCCCGCCTGAGTCATGGTCGACGAACCCCCTCAGCGGGTGGTGGCCGTAGGTCCACTTCCACGTCGGTACGGCGCCCTCCTAGCTAGTCCGAGTCAGCGATCACCAGCACCCCGTCGAGGTCGACGGTCACCGTCCCGCCCGCATCAGGCGCTTCCCGGTCGACCAACCGCCGGACACGTTGGCGGACTTCACCACGCGCGGCACGGACGGCCCGCAGAGTCTTCTCCCCGGAGGCTGCGAGGGTGTCGATGAGGCGGGAGACCGTCGGGTCGTAGGCCACCGGGCCCGAACAGGACCGGCGCGGCCCGCAGATGGCGAGCATCCGCGAGGCAATCCCCGCCCAGCGCGACTGCCAGGGCCACATCCAGCAGGATCTTGCCCGGATCGTGCACCGGCCGAGGAGCAGGACGGTGTCGTCGCGGGCGCCCCGAGGACGAGCAGGTCAGCGGAGTGATCTCGGGGACCGATCCGAGGGCCCGCCAGGGGGAGACTCCCGGCCCGTACGAGGCGAAGCGTCGCTCTGTGGCCGTATCCATGATCCGTCGGCACCTGCGGCCGTGCGAGCCGGCGATGCGCGGTGTTACCTGGGAATGGGTGTGAAGGGCTGTGAGAGGAGGCGTACCGTCATGCTGAACAAGGTGTTGGTCGCCTATGGGACGACGAACGGGTCGACCGCGCGGATAGCGGAGGCCATCGCCGACATCCTGCGCAAGGAGGGACTGTCGGCCGAGGCGATGCCCGCCCGGTCAGTGACGAGCGTGAGAGCGTACGACGCCGTGGTCGTCGGTGGTGGCCTGTATGCGGGGCGGTGGCACAAAGACGCGCGTCGCTTCGTCCGGCGTCATGCCCGGGAGCTGTCGGGGCGTTCGCTGTGGTTCTTCAGCAGCGGTCCTCTCGACGCTTCGGCCTCGGAACGCGACATCCCACCTGTCCCTGGCGTCCGCCGTGCGATGATCCGGCTCGACGTCCGGGAACACGTCACGTTCGGCGGCTGCCTCGAAGAGGGAGCCAAGGGATTCGTCGCCCGGAAGATCGTCTCCTCCGGGAAGGGCGGGGACTTCCGCGATTTCGATCAGATAGCGGCGTGGGCCGCGCGGATCGGCAGCGAACTCGTGAGCGAGTCGCCGAGAAGCTGAACCCTGCAGGCCGCTCGCTGACGAGGGGTAGAGCAGGGGACGTATACGCGTCGGACCGGTGGCGCATTTCGTGGCGCGGTTGTGGAGACGGCGAAGGTGACCAGATCACCCACCCTTTTGGGACGGCTCAAAGGGCCCGTTGGCCCCCGTCCGTGGCGCTCGGGCCGATAGCCCGGTCCACTCGGGGACGGGACCGCTCGGCGGACCGTTCGGCCCAAGCGAACCATGGCCATTCGGGACATGCTGGAGCTGCGGGGTTTCTCGGGTACTGCGCTTTGCAGCCTGACCACACCGGTCCTTTCTGCGGCACGCCGCAGAAGGGGAGCAAGGAAGGAGCGGCCATGAAGGGCTTCGTGTTCCACGGCCCCGGACAGTCCGCCTGGGAGGAGGTCCCGGACCCCGCGATCAAGGATCCCACCGACGCGATCGTGCGGGTCGATGCGGTGACCATCTGCGGCACGGACCTGCACATCCTCAAGGGCGACGTTCCGGAGGTGGGCGGCGGCACGGTGCTGGGGCACGAAGCGGTCGGCGAGATCGTCGAGACCGGCAGCGACGTCCGCAGTGTCCGGCCGGGTGATCGGGTGCTGGTCTCGTGCATCACGGCGTGCGGCCGCTGTCGCTTCTGCCGGGAGGGTGCGTACGGTCAGTGCCTCGGCGGCGGGGGCTGGATCCTCGGCCACCGGATCGACGGCACACAGGCCGAGTACGTGCGCGTGCCGCACGTCGACCTGTCCGTGCACCCACTGCCCAGCGCGCTGAGCAGTGAGGACGCCGTACTGCTCGCCGACATCTTCCCCACCGCGTACGAGGTCGGCGTCATGAACGGCCGGGTACGCCCCGGGGACACGGTCGCCGTGGTCGGCGCCGGACCCGTCGGGCTGGCCGCTATCGCCACCGCCCGGCTGTACGCGCCCGAACGGATCATCGCCGTGGACCTCGCCGAGTCCCGGCTCGAAGCTGCCAGGGGGCTCGGCGCCGACGCCGTGGTCACCGTCCGCGACGACCCCGAGCGGCTGGTCGCCGATCTCACGGGCGGGCTCGGTGCCGACGTGGTCATCGAGGCGGTGGGCGTGCCCGAGAGTTTCGAGATGTGCACGCGCATGGTGCGGCCCGGGGGACACGTGGCGAACGTCGGCGTGCACGGCAGACCTGCGACGCTGCACCTCGAAGACCTGTGGAGCAAGAACGTGACCATCACCACCGGCCTGGTGAACACCTCCTCCACCCCCACTCTGCTGCGCATGGCGGCCGTCGGCCGTCTGCCCACCTCGTCGCTGGTCACCCACACATTTGCTTTGGACAGCATGGAGGAGGCGTACGACGTCTTCTCCCGTGCCGCCGACACCGGCGCGCTCAAAGTGGTTCTCGGTGCACGGCGCCACGACATCCTGGCTGTTCCGGCGGCCTGACACGAGGAGATGAGGGCTGTGCCCGAGCACACATCACCCGGCATGGCGAACACGCCGCCAGGATCCGCACGGGGCGACCTCGGGCGCCGTCTCGCCTGGCGACGCGGGGAACTCGGCCTGGCGATGCAGGAAGTTGCCGACCGGGCGGGCATCGATTCCGGCTACCTCCAGTACCTGGAGGAATCGACCGTTGCGGCACCGGCCAGGGGCACCGTGCTCAGGCTGGCCGGTGCCCTGGAGACGACCGTGACGGCGCTCACCGGCGGTGAGGTCGACCTGCCGCCCGGACTGGGGCAGGCCGGCCGCCATCCCGAGTTCGTGGAGCTCGACGTCGAGGAGTGCTGGAGGCGGCTGTCGACACATGGGGTGGGCAGGCTTGCCGTTGTCAGTGCCGACGGGCCGATGGTCCTGCCCGTCAACTACAGCGTCGTCGACGGCGTGATCGCCTTCCGGACCGCTCCCCGCTCCACGGCCGCGCACGTTGTCGGTACGTCCGTCGCCTTCGAGGTCGACCACATCGACGAGGTGTTCAGCCGGGGCTGGAGCGTGCTGGTGCGCGGCCGTGCCCGAGGGGTGACGGATCCCGACGAGATACGCCGACTGGCAGACAAGGCGTACAGCACGCCGTGGGCAGGCGGGCGCCGCGAGATGTGGGTGTGCGTCGACCCCGTCGCCGTCACCGGCCGCGCGATCATGGAGCGCTCCTACGACGGCACATGAGGAAAGCTGGTCACTCGGCCGCAGGGCCCTGTGTGGACTGGACTCAGCGTCTGGACTGGACCGGGCCCCGCCCCGCCTCGGGATGGCAGAGGAGCCACTCTCCCCCCGTGCGACCACGACCGCCCCTGCTTGTGTGACGGACGTCCGCGTTCCCGGGCCGTTCTCCGGCGGAGGGGGGGACTGATGGCCCGTCACCGCCTGCTGCTGCCGGCCTCAGGATGAAGTGGACGAGGCCGCAGCGGAGGAAAGACGTACTGGCCATGTATGCCAATGTCTCCACGGTCTTCGGCACCTACCGCAAGACCCACAACGACGGCGTGTTCGATGCCTGCACCCCCGGAGATGGGTCGAGGACCCGGCACCGCGGCACCGCTGAGCGGCCGTAGGCAAGGGGCGGCGACCGGTCTCGATGAATGGCGCATGACAAATCGGAAGCCATCGTCGAAGCATGTTGAATTTGCAGAGCAAACATGAACTGTGTCACACCTCAGGTTGTGCTGATTGGTGATCGCTGGGGGCTATGCCCGCTTGTGAGTCTCTGGTTAGCGGCGCGGAAGTGGCTTTATGTTGCGACCTGACAGGTGATCGAACACGTCCGGTCACAGTCCAATGCGGCTTTGTGGGGGAGCAGTTCATATGAATACGTACGGGGGGAGACGTCGGCTGCGCGCAGCGGGCGTCGCGTTCTCCGCGGCCATGGTGCTGGCGGCGAGCGCGTTCAACGGCGGCATGGCGATGGCCGGTGAGAGAGCCGGAGCCGCGGCCACGGACCCTGCAAAGGGAGCAAAGGACACAAAGGCCGCCTCGGCCGCCGAATCCGGCGGGACGGCCCAGGCCGCCGGAGAAGGCGGCGGGGGCGAGGACACCAAGGCCCTGGCCGAAGCCGCGCGCACGGGCAAGCCGGTGGAGATCACCTCGATGCGCGGCGAGAGCAGCGAGGTGTATGCGACCCCGAAGGGGCACCTGGAGGCGCGGGAACATCTGCGTCCGGTGCGCACCCGGGTGAACGGCGTGTGGCGGGCCATCGACACCACCCTGACCCGTAACGCGGCCGGAACGGTCACGCCGAAGGCCACGACAGTCGGGCTGACGTTCTCCGGCGGGGGTTCCTCCCCGCTGGTGCGGATGACGAAGAGCGGCCGTGAACTGGCGTTGTCCTGGCCCGGGGCGCTGCCGTCCCCGGAGCTGATCGGGAACACGGTCACCTATCCGGAGGTGCTGCCCGGCGTGGATCTGCGGATGACGGCGCAGCAGGACGGCTTCACCCAGCTCCTGGTCGTCAAGTCGGCCGAGGCCGCGGCGAGCAGTGCACTGAGCACGCTGCGGCTGAAGCTGGACGCCGACGGCATGCAGGTCAAGGAGACCGCCGGCGGCGGTCTGGCGGCGATCGACGAGGGCGCCAAGAGCGCGGTCTTCGAGGCACCCCGTCCCGTGATGTGGGACTCCAGCACCAAGGCGCCCGGCACCGCGACACGGTCCGCCGCCGCAGGCACCGGCGCCGCGCTCGCCCCGACGGCCTCGCCGAGCACCTCCAACACCTCCAACGCTTCCCACACCTCCGCCAGCGCCTCGAAGCGCTCGCCAACGGCGGTCGCCGCAGCCCCCGCCTCCACGACACCGTCCCCCTCCGCGCCGGCATCCGCCTTCGCCTCCGCGCTCGCGGCGGCCAAGGGCGGCGCGGACCCGGAGGCCGTCGCCGCGGAGTCCGCGAACGTCGCGCCGGTCGGTGTGGACGTCTCCGCTGGGCAGGACGCGCTGGTCCTGACGCCGGACAGCGGCGTGCTGAAGGGCAAGGACACGGTGTACCCCGTGTTCATCGACCCGCAGTGGTACTCCCCGAAGGCCTCGGCGTGGACGATGGCCTCCAAGTACTGGGCCTCGTCGCCGCAGTGGAAGTTCAACGGCGACTCCGACGCGGGCCTCGGGTACTGCAACTGGTCGTACTGCGCGCCGTACGACACCAAGCGGCTCTTCTACCGCATCCCCACCTCGAAGTTCGCCGGCCGGACCGTGCTGCAGGCCGAGTTCGTGGTCCGCAACACCTGGTCGGCGTCCTGCTCCGCCCGGAGCGTGGAGCTGTGGCGCACCAAGGACATCTCCTCCTCGACGACGTGGAACTCGCAGGACAACGACGCCTTCTGGATCGATCGCCTCAAGACGGAGTCCTTCGCCTACGGGTTCACCGGCTGTGCCGCGAAGGACGCGGAGTTCGACGTGAAGTCCGCGGTGCAGCAGGCCGCGGACAAGAAGTGGTCGACGATGACCTTCGGTATGCGGGCGGCGAGCGAGTCCGACGGATACGCCTGGAAGCGGTTCTCGGACGACGCCTATCTGCGCGTGCAGTACAACCGTCCGCCGCCGCAGGTCAAGATGTCGCAGTTGAGCATGGAGTACGGCGGCTCGTGCAAGAAGCCCGCCGCCGCGGCGCGGGTGCGCTCGCTGGGCAAGATCTACGCGAACGACGTCACCGACCCCGACGGCGACTCCGTCCGTGTGGAGTTCCGGGCCAGCTGGGACACCGGTGACGGCAAGGGAGTGGTCACCCGCTGGAAGTCGGGTCTGACGACGGCCAAGAAGTCCGGCTCGGACTTCGCGATCACCCTGCCCTCCGTTCCTGCCAACAAGACGGTGAACTGGTACGTCCAGTCCTACGACGGGGCCCAGTACTCGCCGTGGTCGTACACGGGCGACGCGACCGCCTGCTACTTCGTCTACGACACGAGTGTGCCCAAGGCGCCCACCATCTCCTCGGCCATCTATCCGGCCTCCAACCCCGAGGACCCGGACGATCCCTGGTACGACGGAGTGGGCCAGTACGGCGACTTCGTGATCACCGGCGCCGTCTCCGACGTGACGAAGTACTGGTTCGGCCTCAACGGCGACCCGGTCTCCGCCAACACGGTCGCCACCTCGGGCGGAGCGGCCAGAACCGTGCCCGTACTGCCGCTCAAGCCGGGGCTCAACACCTTCACCGCGCGGTCCTTCGACACCGCCGGCAACGGCTCCGAGATCCGCACCTACCAGTTCCGGGTCAAGTCGGGGCAGCTGGAACGCGCCGACTGGAGCATGGACGAGGCGGCGGGCGCCACCCAGGCGGCGGGCAGCGCGCCCGAGCAGACCGCCACCCTCTACAACGGCCCGACACCCGACGTGGAGGGCAAGTTCGGCAAGGCGGTGCAGTTCGACGGCGTCGACGACTACGCCGCCACCGACATCGCCACCATCAACACCGATGTCAGCTTCTCGGTGTCGGCCTGGGTGAAGCTTTCCGCCATGCCGGGCGGAGCGGCCGTCGTGGCCTCCCAGCGCGGCAACAACACCCCCGGCTTCGAGCTGTACTACTCCAAGGGCTACGACCGCTGGGTGTTCAACCAGTACAGCGCCGACAAGGCCGACGCCACCCCCGTGCGGGCCATGCAGGCCGCCGCGGGCGGGGTCAAGGCCGGGGAGTGGACGCACCTGGTCGGCATGTACGCAGCCGGCGAGAAGCTGCTGAAGCTGTACGTCAACGGCGCGCTCGCCGGATCCACGGCCTACTCCACGGCCTGGAACGCACGGCGCGGCATGGTGATCGGCGGCAGTTTCCTCAACGGCACGCCCGCCTCGCCCTTCCCCGGCGCCATCGACGAGGTGAAGACCTTCGAGAAGCCGCTGTCGGCGGCCGAGGTGTCCAGCCTGTACAGCTCGAACAGCACCGGCGGCGGCCGTCCGGCCCGCGCGGTCTTCCACATGGACGACGCCGCCGACGCGACCGCGCTGAGCGGCCGGGCCGATGTGAACCCCGCGGTCCTCAAGGGCGGCGCCACCACGGGCACGGCCGGCGTGGACGGCAACGCGCTCACCCTGGACGGAACCGACGACTACGCCGCCACCGGCGGCTCGCACGTCAACACCTCGTACAGCTTCGCCGTGTCGGCCTGGGTGAAGCTGTCGAAGACCAAACCGACCCATGCCGCCACCGTCGCCACGCAGATCGGCGACACGGTGACCGGCCCCGAGCTGTACTACTCCAACTCCTACGATCGCTGGGTGTTCAACCAGCACAGCGCCGACACCGCCGACTCGACGGTGGTGCGGGCCATGCAGCCCGACGGCACCACCGCCTACGGCGGCGAGTGGACGCATCTGGTCGGCGTCCAGGACACCGAGGCCGACAAGATCTCGCTCTACGTCAACGGAACCCTGGCCGGCACCGCGGCCACGTCCGCGAGCTGGTACGCCGGGGGTGGAGTGCAGATCGGCGCCAGCGCGTTCGAGGGCAAGGCCACGTCGTTCTTCCCCGGTCAGATCGACGACGTGCGGCTCTTCGACCGTCCGGTGTCGGCCGGCGAGGTGCAGCAGCTGTTCAAGCAGCGTGCGGTGGTCAAGGGCCGCTGGAAGTTCGAGACGTCCACCGGCACCCCGCTGACCTCGCCCGACGCCTCCGCCTCGGGCAACGCCATGACCCTTTACAACGGCGCTCAGACGGGTTCGGGCTGGGTGGACGGTGCCGTCGTCCTGGACGGTGCGAACGACTACGCCGCGGCCTCCGTGGTGCCGGTCGACACCAGCACCAGCTTCACCGTCAGCGCCTACGTGCAGACGGCCGCCGTCCCGACGGCTCCCGTCACCGTGCTGAGCGCGCCCGGGGCCAAGAAGAGCGCGTTCGCCGTGCGTTACGAGCCCAGTGCGACGCCGGCCACCGATCCGGGCCGCTGGCGGATCGCCACCGCCGAGTCCGACAGCGACTCCGCCGCGGGCTCCGACATCGGCAACGGCATGTTCTACAGCCCCACCGACTGGAACCACGTGGCGCTCGTCTACGACGGCTTCTCCAAGGAGATCCGCCTCTACGTCAACGGCGAGCTCCAGGAGACCGCCTGCGCCGACGCCGACGACGACGGTGTGCAGGACGACGCGAGCTGCGCCGACACCGTCTCGTGGTCCGACGACGTGCTCACCTACAAGGCCGCCAGGACGCTGCAGCTCGGCCGGGACACGACCGGGACCACGTCCGGCCAGTACTTCCCGGGTTCGCTGTCCGACGTCTGGGTCTTCCAGGGTGCGCTGACCGAGGCCCAGATCGACACCCTCGCCGTCGGCATGCCGGGCGTGGACACCGTCGTCCCCAGCGGCGACTGATCGGCTTCACCGCGGGAAGGGGGCGGCCGCAGTACCCGGCCGGCCCCCTTCCCGGGCAACTGCTTCGCTCCGCCGTGCGCGGCTCCTCGCTGCCTGCGGAGCATTCAACGGGAGGAAGACGGACCAGCATGAGGACCAGAGCACGCATACGAACGGGCCGGCCCTGGCGCCGGGTGGCCGTGGCCACCGCCGCCGTGCTGACCGCGACGCTGATACAGGCGTCGGGAGCGCCCGCCGTCGCCGAGGGCTGGCGCAAGCCGGCGCTGCCGCAGGCCGAGTCGCCCGTCGACGGCGGTCCGGCGGGCAAGGCGATCGCGCGCAAGGTGACGAAGGGGCCCCGCACGCCCGCGAAGGCGCCGGCCACCGGCTGGCCGAAGGCCGGCGCGGCGGCGGTGACGCTGCAGCCACGGACGACCAGGGTCAAGGGGCTCCCGCTGACCCTGGACACCAAGGTCAAGCGCTCGGCGGACGCGGCTGCGGGCACCTACACGGTGGGCACGCTGTCGCGCGAGGCGTCGCGGAAGGCGGGGGTCGACGGCCCGGTCTTCACCCTGACGCCCCGGCCGGGCGCCGGGCAGCGCGGCGGCACCGTCCGGGCCGGCCTGGACTACTCCTCCTTCGCCGGGCTGTACGGCGGCGGCTACGCGTCCCGGCTGTCCCTGGTGCGGCTTCCGGCGTGTGCGCTGACGACGCCGCAGAAGGCGCAGTGCCGAACGGCGCAGCCGGTGGCGAGTGTCAACGACAGTGAGAAGCAGACGCTGACGGCGAACTCGGTGGCGCTCAGCGCGAGTACGGCGACGGTGCTGGCGGCGACCGCTGCGGCGAGTGGCGACAAGGGCGACTACAAGGCGACGTCGCTGTCGGCGTCGTCGACCTGGTCCACGGACCAGAGCAGCGGATCGTTCGCGTGGTCGTACGACATGGCGGTGCCGCAGGTGCCCGGCGGGCTGACTCCGCAGGTCGGCCTGTCGTATGCGTCCGGCGGCATCGACGGCCGTACCGGCAACACCAACAACCAGTCCTCGTGGGTCGGTGACGGCTTCGACCTGGCGCCCGGCTTCATCGAGCGCAGCTACAAGAGCTGCTCGGACGACGGAGCGACCAACGCCGACGGCAACAAGCCGGGCGATCTGTGCTGGGCGTACGACAACGCCACGCTGTCGCTGAACGGCTCGGGCGGGGAACTGGTGCCCAACGGCGCCAACTCCTTCAAGCTGCAGAACGACGACGGCACGAAGGTCGACCGGATCTACGGCACTTCGTCCGACGTACGCTCCAACGGAGCCCGCAACGACGAGTACTGGCGGGTGACGACCCCCGACGGTACGCAGTACTTCTTCGGTTACAACCGGCTGCCGGGCTGGGCGAGCGGCAACGAGACGACCGACTCGGCGTGGACGGTGCCGGTCTTCGGCAACAACGCCGACGAGCCGTGCAACGCCTCGACGTTCGCGGCGTCCTGGTGCCAGCAGGGCTGGCGCTGGAACCTGGACTACGTGGTGGACCCGCACGGCAACGCCGTCGCGTACTACTACGACAAGGAGACCAACTCCTACGGCCGCAACCTCAAGGCGGCCGACGACACCCCCTACGTGCGCGGCGGCACCCTGGACCGCATCGAGTACGGCCTGAAGTCCACGGCCATGTACTCGGCGAAGGCCCTCGCCAAGGTCGACTTCACCAGCTCCGAGCGGTGCATCGCGGACAGCGCCACCGACTGCTCCTCCATCACCAAAGACGCGTTCTACTGGTACGACACGCCGTGGGACCTGAACTGCGAGGCGGGCACCGACTGTGACGACGGCCGGTTCTCCCCGGCGTTCTTCACCCGCAAGCGGCTGACGGACGTCACCACGCAGGTGCTGCAGTCGGGTGCCTACGGCAATGTCGACGGCTGGAAGCTCGCCCACCGGTGGGGTATGGCCGACACCGACTACCAGTTGCTGCTGGACTCCGTGCAGCGTACGGGATATGACGGCGCGGCCTCGATCACCCTGCCGAAGGTCACCTTCGCCTACACGCAGCTCGCCAACCGGCTCGACAAGATCGGTGACGGCTACGCGCCGTACATCAAGTCGCGGCTGTCGACCGTCGCGGACGAGTCGGGCGGTCAGATCGACGTGGGTTACTCGGCACCCGTGTGCGACGCCGCTTCGCTGCCCACGCCGGAGACCAACACCACCCGGTGCTTCCCGCAGTACATCGGGGGCAGTTCGACCGACGACCCGGACCGGCAGTGGTTCAACAAGTACGTCGTGAACACGGTCACCTCCACCGACCGTACCGGCGGGGCGCCCGACCAGGTCACCATGTACGACTACCTGGACGGCGCGGCGTGGCACTACGACGATGACGACGGGATGACCAAGGAGAAGTCCAAGACCTGGTCGCAGTGGCGCGGTTACGGCCACGTCAGGGTGCGCACGGGTGGTCAGGGCGGCGCGTCGGCGATGAAGACGCAGACCGACAGCTACTTCCTGCGCGGCATGGACGGCGACCGCAAGGCGTCGACCGGCGGCACCAAGAGCGTCTCCGTCACCCTCGACTCGGGTGAGGGTGATCCGATCACCGACCACGAGTCGCAGGCCGGGTTCGGGTACAAGACGGTCACCTTCTCCGGTCCGGGCGGCAAGGTGCTGTCCAAGTCGGTGAGCCGGCCCTGGTACAAGCAGACCGCGAAGAAGGTCCGCACCTGGGGCACCGTCACCGCCAACCTGACCGGCTCCGCCTCCACCACGTCGTGGGCGTCGCTCGACGACGGCGCGGGCGCGAAGTGGCGCACGACCTCGACGTCCGACACCCACGACACCACCACCGGCCTGGTCACCCAGAGCGAGGACCTCGGCGACACGGCGACCGCGGCCGACGACCAGTGCACCCGCACCACCTACGTCCCCGGCAGCGTTCCCGTCGACGCCGTCGCACGGGTCGAGACGGTCGCCAAGGCGTGCGACGCCGCCACCAGCCGTCCGGCCGACGTCATCTCCGACGTCCGTACCGCCTACGACGGCGGGGCCTACGGCGCCGCGGCCACGAAGGGCGACGCCACCAGGACCGCCAAACTCAAGACCTACAGCGGCTCCAGCGCGCTCTACCTGGAGTCCACCTCCACCTACGACGGCTACGGCCGGGCGCTGGCCACCACCGACCTGACCGCCGACGTCACCGTCACCTCCGCCGGCGCGCTCACCCGCAGCGCCCGCAGCGACGGCCGGACCACCACCACCGCCTACAACCCCACCACGGGCTTCCCGACGAGCAGCTCGGTGACCACCCCGCCCGCCACGGCCGGCGACACCAACACCGCCCAGACATCGACCACCGCCTACGAAGGCCTGCGCGGCCAGCCGCTGACGGAAACCGACACCAACGGCAAGGTCATCACCTACGCCTACGACCCGCTGGGCCGCAACACCAAGGTATGGCTCGCGGACCGGCTCACCGGCCAGACCCCGACCTACGAGTTCAGCTACACCATCGCCGACGGCAAGCCGGTCGTGGTCGGCACGAAGACCATCGGCAACAACGGCGTCCAGGACACCACGTACGCCTTCTACGACGGGTTCCTGCGCCCCCGCCAGACTCAGGCCCCCGGCCCGAACGGCGGGACGCTGCTGGCGGACACCTTCTACGACGAACGCGGCCTGACCGCGAAGGAGTTCGCCACCTACTACACCGACACCACCGCGCCCTCCACGACTCTCTTCAAGCCCGAGAACGCGCTGAGTGTCGAGACCCAGAACCGTTACACCTACGACGGTCTGGGCCGGGTGACCGAGCTGAAGCAGATCGCCGGCAACGGCGACGGCGGAGCCGTCCTCGGCGTCACCAAGACGGTCTACGGCGGCGACCGCACCACCGTCATCCCGCCCGTCGGCGGCACCGCCCGGACCACCCTCACCGACGCCCGCGGAAACACCACCGAACTGCGCCTGCTGCACGCCCGTGCCGCTGAGGCCGCCTACGACACCACGTCGTACGGATACTCGCCGCGCGGTGAGCTGACGAAGGTCACCGACCCGGCCGGCAACGCCTGGACGTGGACGTACGACCTGATGGGCCGGCTCACCGACACGACCGACCCGGACAAGGGCGCCAACCACAGCGAGTACGACGACCGGTCCCAGCTGACCAGCACCAAGGACGCCCGCAGCACGGTCCTCGCCTACGTCTACGACGGCCTGGGCCGCAAGACGGAACTGCACGACACCTCCGCCACCGGCGCCCTGCGTGCCAAATGGGTCTACGACACCATCAGCGGCGCCAAGGGCCAGCTCACCTCCAGCTCGCGATACAGCGGCACCCAGGAGTACAAGTCGAGCGTCGTCGCCTACGACCGGCTCTACCGGCCGCTGCGCTCCTCGGTGACGATCCCCTCCTCCGAGGGAAAGCTGCAGGGCACCTATCTGTCGACGACCTCGTACAACGACTCCGGCACGGTTCAAGGCGTCGGCTATCCCACGGCGGGCGCGCTGGCCGCCAACTCCGTCACCTACACCTACGAGGACGGCACCCTGCGGCCGCTCAAGGCCAGCGGCCCGCTGAACCTGACCGCGACCACCGCCTACAGCCTCACCGGCAAGCCGCTGCAGTACTCCTTGGCTGCCAACGGCGGCAAGGCCACATACGAGACCGACACCTACCAGTGGGGCACCCAGCGGCTGGCCACCTCGCGGGTGGACCGTCAGGACGTCGCGGGCGTCGACCAGTACAACACCTACTCCTACGACGAGGCCGGCAACGTCCTGTCCGTCTCCGACACATCCCGCTCCGGCACCGACAACCAGTGCTTCGGCTACGACTACCTCGGCCGGGTGACCGAGGCCTGGGCCCAGCCGGCCACCGCTTGTGCCACCACCCCTTCCACCAGTGCGCTGGGCGGCCCGGCCCCCTACTGGACCTCGTACACCTACGACAAGGTCGGCAACCGGCTCTCCGAGACCCTGCACGGCACCACGACCGGCACCGCGGACACCAACCGCAGCTACCACTACCCGGCCCCGGGCGCCGTCCGGCCGCACGCGCTGGGCTCGGTGGACACCACCACCGGCACGGTCAAGTCGACCGACAGCTTCACCTATGACGAGGTCGGCGACACCCAGACCCGGCTGCTCGGCAACGGCACCTCCCAGACCCTGGACTGGGACGCCGAAGGACATCTCGCCAAGGTCACCCAGCCGGTCGAGGGCGGCAGCGACAAGGTCACCGACTACCTCTACGACGCCGACGGCAACCGCCTGATCGGCCGCACCCCGACCGAGACCACGCTCTACCTGGGCGCCACCGAGATCACCCTGGCGAAGGGCGCCACCGTCGCGAAGGCCACCCGGTACTTCGACGTCGGCGGCGGCCACCAGGCCGTCCAGTCCGACGACGGCAAGATCTCCTTCACCCTGGCCGACCACCACGGCACCGCCCAGCTGTCCGTCAACGCCGACACCCAGGCGCTGACCCAGCGCCGCACCCTGCCCTTCGGCGGGGCGCGCGGCACCGCGACGAACACCTGGACGGGCACCAAGGGCTTCCTCGGCGGCACCACCGACACCGCCACCGGTCTCACCCACCTCGGCGCCCGCGAGTACGACACCGCCACGGGCCGTTTCCTGTCGGTCGACCCGGTCTTCACGGCCACCGACCCCCAGCAGATGAACGGCTACACCTACGCCAACAACAACCCCCTCACCTACTCCGACCCGGCGGGCACGGAGATCGGCTCCAAGCCCAACTCCTGCCAGTACGACGTCAAGTACTGCAGCAAGCACGAACAGCAGGAAGTCGGCTACGACGCGAAGACCGGCACGTCCGACTACCACCGCGGCAACATCTACAAGCGCGCCCACGCGGCGAAGAAGCACTGGGTGGCCACGAACACCCCGGTCACCAACGACGTCGACAAGCTCCAGAACTACTGGGCCAGCATGATGGACGGGGAGTTCACCGACGACTTCTGGTACAACCCGGTCCACGAGTCGGCCAAGGAGGGCTCCGCCTGCTACGGGCGCGAGGGATGCCGTCAGGCCTACCTCTACGTGCTGCACACGGGCGACGCCGCCGACGCCGAGACGGCCAAGGAGATCGCGGCGACCTACTGCGTCTACCACGCGAGCCAGTGTGCGGACGAGGCCAAGGAAGTCGCGCGCGGCAGGGTCATCGAGGGCATCACCAGTGAGTTGTTGCTGGCCTACCTCGGTGGCGCCGCGGGAGCCGAGGAGAAGATGGCGGGTGGCTGCCGGAACAGCTTCGACCCCCGCACCGAAGTCCTCATGGCCGACGGCACCACCAGGCCCATCGCCGACGTGAGGATCGGCGACAAGGTCATCGCCAAGGACCCCAAGACCGGCAAGCGCGGTCCGCGTACGGTGACGGCCGAACTTCTCCACCACGACGACGACCTCGTCGACCTCGAGATCCGCGGTCCCGACGGCAAGACCGTCACCGTCCACACCACCTCCCTGCACCCCTTCTGGGACGCCACGACCCTCACCTGGGTCGAGGCCGCCCGGCTCACGCCGGGCCACACCCTCAAGGGCGCGGACAACAGTCAGGTCACCCTGACCCGCGTGGTGCCCCGCCCGGGCGCGGCCGACATGTACAACCTCACCGTCGCCGATCTCCACACGTACTATGTGCTGGCGGGCGAGACGCCGGTGCTCGTGCACAACTGCCCCCGGAGAGTGACGGGGGGCAACCCCGTCCCGGAGACTCCGAACATCGTCCACGAAGGCGTTGCGGACATCCAGCTCAACGGACGCCCGCAGCGGGTGGACGAGAACGGGGACCTCGACTTCTTCACGGTGCGCAAGGAGACGCCGGCGCGCATCGGCCGGAAGTGGGGTGGAGCCAAGATCTACGACATCCCGAACGGCGGCAACAGCTACCGGGTGCTGATCAACGGTCATGGTGACATCGGATGGGTCAGGAACCACGACTACACCAGGATCTACCCCTACACGCCGCGCGCGTAGCAGGAGGCAGGTCGAATCCACCGTGAGCGTCACGGCGGTGCCCGGCCGCCGGGGAGGCAGGAGTCTCCGCGGCGGCCGGGCGCGGGTGGTTCCGGGTACCCCGGGACCGGGGCGAAAGGTTGGCTCCCATGGAAGAAGCAGAGCTTGCGGCGTCGCTTGCCGACGCAGGCCTGCTGTGGTGCGCGGTGGAAGGCGCGGGCGGCGCACTGCCTGTCGCGGCCGCCTGGTTGGCCACCAGCTGTCGGAGAGAGGACGGACGGCGCGACGAGACCGTGGCCAGGGACGATCCGCGGTTGATCGAGAAAGCGAACGAAGCGTGGTTCCGGCTGGCGGTCGACCACGGGTTCTTCGGCGGCGACCGGGAATTCCTGCTGGGAGTCAACTACGCCGATGACGACTCGGCGCCCATCCTGCGCTGGGCGAGGGTCCGGCTGTCGCAGGAGTGGGACATCATGGGGGCCGGTGCAGCATCCGGAGTCCTGGGCTCGGCGGCCGGTTTCCCCGAGTTCGCCATGCTCTCGCTCGACGGCGACGTCATCCTGCGAGGCACCACATGGCAGCGGTCCGTCGGCTCACTGGTGGTTCCCCATCCCCACCGGGTGAAGATCATCCGCGACTACGTCGTGCGGCGCTCCGCCAATCCCCGGACCTCCGCGGCGGAGCGGGCCGAGGGTGAGGCCTGGCTCAGGAGTCACCCTGCGGAGCCGGTGCCCGAACAGGAATGACAAAGGTTCCAGCCTGGCCCCACCCCGCGCCGCTGGGCCGCCGCCCGGCCGTTCAGCGGAGGGCGGTGGTCCACTCGAGCTGGCGGACGAGTTCGCCGTCGTGGCCGGGCCGGGGCACGACCGTGCCCGCCTGGGTACGCGGCGGCACGTGGACGCCGCGGGGGATGTTGTCGCTGACGGACTGCTGGTGGCCGCGCTCGTCGTCCAGGCGGCCGGCATCGCGCTGCCCGCGCTGGTCGGCGGTACGGCGGCGGGCCTGGTGTCGGCCGTGCTGTTCGGCGCCACGTTCCTGGGCGTGAGCACCCTGGCCCTGGCCTCCGGGGCTCATCTGGGGCTTCCTCGCTCGGTGGCCCTGCTGACCGCCGCGTACTCCGTCGGCCAGATCCTCGGCCCGCTGGTCGTCGCCCCGCTGCTGCACCACGGCTACCGGCCGGCCCTGCTGCGGATCGGCTTCCCGCACCACCTGGTCGTAGAAGGACACACAGCAGGCGCAGGGCGGCGAGAATGGAGCAAGGACGCGGACGCTCTCGTCCCGCACTCGGCCAACTGACGTGGAGTCGCTCATGACCACCGCACGGGACCTCGCGATCGTCGCCCTGGGGGCGGCACCGGACCGGCCCGTCGAACAGGGCGACCTGTCGCTCGCGCTCGCGGGAGCCGAGGTGTTCGACCTCATCGAGGCCAAGGCACTCGTCCTGGACGGTGACCGCATCCTGCCGAGCGCCCAGGCGCCCACCGGTGACCCGCTGCTGGACGAGGCCGTCGGGACGCTCGTACGACAGGAACCGTACGAGTCGGTCGAGGACTGGCTGTGGCGCCGGGGCCGCGGGCTCTCCTCCGCCTACGTCGAGGACTTCGAACGGGGCGTGCCGACCACCCGGTCGCGCGGTCACCGCATTCCGCTGCGCACGTCCCGTACGGAGTTGGCCGACTCGGCGGCCCGGCGAGAGGCCGAGGACCGCTGGGCGTCGGGCGAGCCGATCCTCGCCGCCCTGGCGGCGGCGGCCGGCATCCGCGACGAACCGTCCGAGGACGCCGAGGCCCTCGCTGGCGAGACGGTCACGACGGTCCTGGCCGCCGTAGGCGACGCGGTGATGGAACTGGAGGCCGTACGCCAGCGCAAGGCGATCGAGGACGCCGCGTTCGACAACGTGTGGCGGGGCTTCTAAGCGGCCGTCGCGCCCAGCAGCGCGCGGCAGTTGTCCCAGAGCGGGGTCAGGCGGGCGGTGTTGTTGTACAGCTTGGCGAACATCACCTGGCCCTCCATCTGGGCCACCACCGCACGCGCGGCCTGGCGGGTTTCGGTGGCGCGCACTTCGCCGCGCCGCCGGGCCTCGGCGATCACCGACTCGACCATGTCGACCTGCGCCTCGAAGATTTTCTGCAGGCGCAGGCGGACGCTCTCCGTCTGGGAGCTCAGCTCCAGGGTGAGGTTCCCGAACAGACAGCCGGACACGGTGCCGCAGCCGTCCTGGACGGCGCGCTGACCGGCCTCCGTCTCCTCGAAAAGCCGCCGCAACCGCTCCAGGGGCCTTCCCGTGCCGCCCAGCGCGCGCTCCCAGTCCGGTTTCTGGGCCGCCCAGTGCTCGTCGACGACGGCGAGCGCGAGGGACTCCTTGGACTCGAAGAAGCAGTAGAAACTACCCTTCGGCACCCCGGCCGCCTTGCAGATCTCGGCCACGCCCAGCGCCGAGTAACCGCGCCCCTCGATCAGCCAGCGCGCGGCACCGAGGATCTTCTGCTTGGCGTCACTGGTGCGTCCCGTACCACGAGAGTACGGCGGTACTAGACCGGTCGGCCAGCGATCGGGACGCGCCCCACACCAGCGGCAGCCCGTCGGCCCCACGCCGCCTGGCCAGCGGCTTTGCCGCCGAGGACTTGATGGCCTCCAGACCGGGTTTGCCACAGGGCCGCGGCGCGAAGTCGGCCACGCACAGCGTGTCGAGCGTCATCCCCGAGCGGGGCGCCGAGGCAGGAGCGGATGCCGAACTCGTCCACCATCGGATGCCCGCGAACCGGGGGAGTCGCAGACGTCCTCCAGCACCGATGCCTTGCGCCGGACCACTACATGGGGACAGAAGCCGTGGTCCCGGGCGAGTTCACGGCCCAGCACGGGTGTGGTTCCGTCGGGCTTCACGAAGGGCGATGCACGTCCGGCAGATGCAGGCCCGAGACGAACCGGCGGTGCCGGTCGAAGAAGTTGACCATGGCGTACGGCACCCCGGCGAGCCTGGCGAGCCGGTCGGCGTAGGCGTCGTAAGGAGCCTGGAGTCGGTGCTCCCTTCCGTGAGCACGATCAGCGGGGCGTCACCGGGCAGGGCCGCGAGCTGCCGCTCACGTGTCGGGGCTGTGGTGGGCTGCACCGTGGCCAGGCATACGCAGCAGCCTGTCAGCCCGCTCAGATCCAGCCCGACCCGTAGGTGACCAGGCGCCTGGTCGATGAGCAGCTCCTGGACGCCGACACCCTGGAAGGGTGGCACAAGCCGCGTGAGGTCGACTGGGTCTTCGGCGTCCTGCTGCGGGCGGCTTCTTCTTCCTGGTCTTCGGCGTCCTCGCGGCATCGCCCAGATCAACTCGATCTGGGCCTTCGGCCCCTACCGGGCCGACCAGGTCGCGGCAGGCTCCCAGCCCGACTGGTACATGGGCTTCGCCGAGGGGCTGTTGCGGATCATGCCGGGCTGGGAGATCAACTTCTGGGGCCACACTGCCTTGCCCGAGGTGACTGGGGTCGCCCGTCGCATGCGAGAACGAGCAGGTCAGCACCTTCGGTGGCGCGACGACCTCCCGCTCGACGCGGCCGGTGCGCTCCGTGTGGGTGCACGGGCACCCCAGCTGATGCGCGGCCTCGGCCAAGAGCTGCTCGGCGGAGGTGGTGGCCAGGTGATCCAGTCCGAACCGGCCCCCGCCGGGAAGGCGGCGCTCCGCCTCGGCATCAGCGAACCCGGCGGCGCCCTGGAACCAAGATCCAGCCGTACGTAGGATCTCCGTCGTGGCAGGCAAAGTAATAGGCAAAGGACCCTTGCGTGGCTACCTCCTGGAGGAGGTGCTGGCCTGGCTGTTGCGGTCCAGCGGCTTCGAAGTCCTCACGGCCGACGACGACAAGGACATGGAGCCGTGGAAGGTGCTGAAGGAGGACAAGAACGGTCTGTTGGTCCGTGGACGCGGAGCGTGGCACCAGGTCGATGCGCTTGGACAGTTCCGGTACGTCCCGCCGTTTTCCCTGCCTGTCCGCTTGTTCGTCGAGGCAAAGTACTTGACCACGACTGCAGTTGGTCTGCCCACCGTACGCAATGGCCACGGTGTGATCCACGACGTGAACGAGGGTGAGACCACCACACTCACCGCGCCAGGGACCGGCCGGCCGAGGACGCGATACCGCTATAGCTACGCGATCTTCTCTACGTCCGGCTTTAGCCCGGAGGCCCAGGACTACGCGCTGGCCCACCAGATATCCCTGATCGACCTCTCCGCACCGGACTTCGCTGTGCTGCGGAATCTCGTCAAGACCACGGCCGACACGATTCACGCAGTGCTCGAAGCGGCTCCGGCGGCCGATCGACCGAAGGTGCGCGATCTACGTACGTACCTTCGCGGCCCGCTGCTGGAAATCGACCCGGGCGACATGGAACTGCCCGATGCCATTCGCAATCCTCTCGATCACCTGGCGCAGGGCCTTTACAGCCGATCGCAACTCGGTCTTGTTCTGGCCTTTCCTGCAGCGCCGTTCGTTCTGGGGCTGGCCTCAGATGATCTATACGCCTTCGTTGCCTACGCAAGAGAACGTCCCACGCATGCGGTCCGCCTGCGCCGCATCAATCAGGCAGCGTCACACCCCGTTTGGGAGCTGCGGTCCGCGGAGCACCCCGAGGCATACGCGTTGAGGTTCGGTCTGCCGGAGCGGGTGGAAAAGTGGATCGTCGAGCAGGACGAAGGAATGCCCGCGCGAACTCGATACGTCAAGCGCAGCATGCTGTCGACCATGACCCTGTACTGGATGCACGGGGAACACGCTCAGACCTTCCAACTTCGCTACGAGCCAGGCGAACTCCGCCTCGACGGCTGATCTGCGCAGATGACGACGCCCCGGTGTCCTGGCCTGCCGGATGGACAGGCCAGGACACGGGGCAGGTGCGGGAGTGGCTCAGCGGGTGGTGCGCGCCTTGTCCAGGTGGGCTTCCATGAGGCCCGGTGAGCCGGAGACGATCATCAGGATGTTGCTGTGTGGATCGCCGTCTGCTTGACGACGCTCACCTTCTCCGCCGGCGGAGAAGGTGAGCAGCTGGCTCCACTGCTCGTCACCGAGGTTCGGCGCGGCCGACTTCGCGGTGCCCATGTCGACGACGATGCTGCCCGACGTCACCTGGTACGTGGGGCAGGACAGCATCGCGTCGAAGACCTTCGAGATGCCCGTGGACAGCTTCGTCGGGGTGTCGCGTACAGCTCCTCGCTGACCTCGGAGGAGCTGCTCTCGGTGTAGGTGAAGGACGCCTTCGCCTTGCGGGCGAAGTCGAGGCTGGAGCCGGTGGCCGCGTCGCCCCCCGAGCTTCTCCAGCGCCGGGCCGCCGATGCCGGTGACGTCGGTGGCCTCTCACCCATGTCCTCGGCGGCGGTCGATCTCGTTCTCCCGAGCAGCGTCGCGCCAACCGCCGACAGCGCCAGACTCCCGGCACGGAGCCCGCTATCACGCGGGCCTGCGGCCGGAGCGGCACGACGTCGTACTGGGGCTGGGGGAGGGTGTAGAGCATCGCGGCGCGGTGGGCGATGTGGGGGTGGCTGGGGTCCGGTGGTTTGGAGGCGCAGGTTCCACTGCTCACCGGGCCCCAGCTATGAGGCCCGGTTCCCGGGAGGGTGGTAGTTACACCGTTTGCCCGGAGAGATGGCCTGATCCGGGACATGCCTGGGGCCCCGGGTGTATCCGGGGCCCCAGGCATGCTGTTGTTTGGCGGTTACCAGCGATACCAGCGTCCCTTGCGGCCGCCTGTGCCCGCGGAGCGCATGACGAAGCCGAGCAGCCAGACGACCAGCACGATGACGGCGATCCACCACAGCGCCTTCAGCGCGAAGCCCGCGCCGAAGAGGATCAGAGCCAGCAGAAGAACGAGTAGCAGGGGAACCATAGTTATCAACCTCCGTCGCTCCTGGTGCCCGGCGAATGCGAGAACACACGGTCGATTTCCCTGGTTTCTCCACTGCTCTTGCGGGCACTGCACCCAGTTCCTCCACGGCGTGCACCTCTGCGCCGGGTCCCCGGGGCGAGTTATCCGTGCTGCGCGTCGGGCTGCACGGGGCGGTGCCCTAGCCATCCCCGAGGCCGGCGAAGAGCCATTGCTCATGTGCTGATCTTCACGCCTCGGTGCGGGTGTCTCGCCGTCGAGGTTGGGGGCAGGCGTACCAGGGATGCCTTGCCCCTGTACGGAGACCAGCATGACGACTTCCCGCGTGCCGCGTCCTCGCCCGACGGGACAAGTGACGACGCCAGAAACGCCCGCCTGGAGGAGGAGAACGCGCAGCTGCGGCAAGCCGTCGACTCACACGCGACGGTGGACCAGGCCATCGGGGTGCTTACCGCCATCCACCGGCTTGCGCCGGCTGCCCCGGGTTCGAGGTGCTGCGTGAGGTGTCCCAGCGCACCAACATCAAGCCGCACACGGTGGCCGAGTCGGTGATTGCCTGGGCGCTGGGGCAGACGCTGTCGGAGCCGGTGGGGCGGGAGCTGGGGGCGGTTATGCACCGGCGGTCACGCCGGCAGGAGGCCTCAGACGGGGAAGCCGGCTAGAACGCCGCGGCCGGGCACGCCGCAGGTCAGGCGGTCAGGGCCTGCTCGACGGTGGCATGGCAGCCGATGACCTGGTCCAGACCGACGAGCTGAAGGAGGCGCAGCACCGACTCCTGGACGCAGGCCATACGCAGCCACCCCTGAGCGTCGCTCATGGCCTGGTGGGCGGCGACGAAGACGTTGATGCCGCTGGAGTCCATGAAGGTCACGCCGCTGAGGTCCACCACGGTCCGTGGCGTCGCGGCGTCGAAGGACAGCAGGGCCTCGCTGAGCACGTCCTTGACATCGTGGTCGATCTCGCCGCGCACGGTGAGCACCCGCATGCCGTCGACGGCGGTGCGATCGATCGACAGGCCCGATGGGGCCGCTCTGTGGGTGTCTGTCACCGTGTCCTCGGCTGCGCTCGGTAGATGGGGGGCTCAAGGCTCCGACACGATAGCGCGCCGGTAACCCGCCTCGATGCTACGGCGAACGCGTGTGCGGCCCGCTACGCGGTCCTCACGGGACATGTGCTGCATAGGGCGGGGTACGCGCGGCGTGTGAACGGGGGAAGTAAGGGTGGACCGGGCGAGAGCAGTCCCCGATGGCGAGGACGGCGTGATGTCTGACGCCGATCCGACACAGGGGGAACCATCGCTCTGGATGGTGACGGATCCTGCATTGCCGAGGCGCGCCACCGCGCGGTGGACTTCCTTGCCCGCGTCCAGGCCGAGTACGGCCTGCCGGTGTCCGCGCGCGCCATGGACCTGACGCAGCTGGTGGTCAGCGAGCTCGTCACCGACGCCCGCAAGTACGCGCCCGGACCGGTGGACCTGCGCATCGTCGGGGACCTGGTGGAAGTGGTCGTGTGGGACAGCGATCCTGTCCTGCCGGTGACCCGGGCCGCTGATGCGGGCAGAGCCGGCCAGCACGGCCTGGAGATCGTCATGGCCGTCGCGCAGGGCTTCGAGGTCCAGCGGGAGCCGGTCGGCAAACGCATCACCGCCCGCATCGCCCTGCCCGACGACCCCGGCGGCGGCGTCACCGGTCGCCGCCCTCGGTAGCAGGTCGGGCCGATGCCCAGCGGCCCTTGCCGCCCTGCGGGAAGAGCGCTTCGGCGAGCACCACCAGGCCACCGCCATCAGGTGTTTCGGTCACGGTGCGCGGGTGCGGTCTTGCTTCACGCCCGGCGTCGAATCGTGGACCCCTGGCTGCCGGGCAGCCGAAGCCGTGGAATTTCATCGCCTCGCAACCGCTGCCGCAGCACCTGGTTATGCCCGCCGGCGCCCCCCGGATGCCCAGACTTGCTGCTGCCTGAATGCGCCTGGGAGCCCGTGCGCGGAACGAGGGACAAATGGCGCCTGGCCCTGGCATGCCGCAGCGCCGGCTGCGTGGGGCGTAGTCCGCCCGGAAAGCCATTCCTCACAGCGGCCCAGTGCAAAGACAAGGCACAGCGGCCCAGGGGGCAGCAGGAAGGCGGCGATGACCACGGCAACCCCTCCCGGAGATGGCTTTTCCGTTCGGGTAGCCCCGCCCGACCAGACGAAAAGCCGGACAATGTGGAGGAAACGTGACCGTCACGTGTAGACGGCATGCCGGGCGGCTGGATGTCGATGGCCGGCAGGCATGTAATCGCCCCAGCGGTGCAGGCGTGAAGCATGAGGTGCGTCATCTACCGTGAGTCAGCGGACGAGCCGGAGCAAGTGGACTGCCGACAGGCCGACGGTGGCTGTGCGGGGGTGCTGGACGGTCTGAAGCGGGTGGGGGAAGGCGAGTTCTGCTGGGTGCATCTGGACGAGCCCGCCCCGGGTGATCTGGAGGAACTGGCGGGGCCGCTGGGGCTGCATCCGCTGGCGGTCGAGGACGCCGGCGAGGCGCACCAGCGGCCCAAGCGGGAGCGGTACGGGGATGTGCTGGTGGTGGCGCTGAAGACGCTGTGGTACGTGAAGGACGGCTGCGAGGTGGAGACCGGTGAGGTGATGGTCTTCACCGGCCCGCGTTTCGCCCTGACCGTCCGTCACGGCCCGGCCGATCCCACCGGCGAGGCGGCCCGGCGCCTGGCTGCGGATCCGCAGATGCTGCGGTTCGGGTCCGTCGCCGTGCTGCACGCCGTCCTGGACACCGTGGTCGACTCCTACACCGAGGCCGCCGCCCAGGTCCGTACCGACCTGACCGCGCTGGAGCGGCGCGTGTTCTCCCCGGAGCGCGAGGACTTCACCGAGCAGATCTACTCCCTCAAACGCGAGGTCCTGGAATTCCGCGACGCCGTCCAGCCCCTGGTCCCGGTGGTGCAGGATTTCGCCGGCCCGCACGCAGGATGGCCCGAGGAGCTGCTGCCGTACTTCCGCGACGTCGCCGACCACCTGCACCGCACCGATACCGAGGTGCGCTCCCTGGACGAGCTGCTCAACTCCGCCCTCGACGCCCACCTCGCACGGGTCGGGACCTGGCAGAACGACGACATGCGCCGCATCTCCGCCTGGGCCGCCATCCTGGCCACCCCCACCCTCGTCGCTGGCATCTACGGCATGAACTTCGCCCACATGCCGGAACTGAGCTGGACCTACGGATACCCGCTAGCCATCACCGTGATGGTCGGCACCGCTGCCCTGCTGCACCGGACCTTCCGCCGCAACGGTTGGCTCTGAACGGCGGGGCGCCGCCGTCGCCCGGCCACTTCCGGCGCCGCCCTCGCAGGGGTCAGTCCTGGACAAGCTGATCCGCCAGTCGGCGGGCCCTGTGCCGGCAGTGCGCCGTGGGTCGCCAATGCATCGGTTTCGCGCTCTGCACTGTCGGTCTGGCTGACCTTCAGCCGTCGATGTGACTCCTCAGGGCTGGTTCCGTACGCGGCCGGTCCGCTGCCCCTGACCGGCGAGCTCGAAGCGATCCGCCTGGCCGTCTCAGTCTGACCCGACGAATTTCACCAGGGCGGCGGCGAGGGCTTCGGGGGCCTCCTGCGCGACGAAATGCCCGACGCCCTCGATGTGGACGGCGGTGACCTCACCCGCGGTCACCTGCCGGAGGGTCTGCGCGGTGAACGGCACGTTGACGCCGTCCACGGCGAGAACCGGGACGGCCAGCGGGTGGGCTTCGGCCAGGGCCTTGGTCGCGCCGCCCTCGGTGAAGATCGACCCGCACGGCATCCTGCGCCGCGGGTCGCCGCTTCGCCTCCGGCATGGTCGGCACCACCGAGGTGCCGGGCGTGTGGGTGGCAGGCAACGCCACCGACCTCTCCGCCCAGGTCGGCGCCTCCGCCGCGGCCGGCGTCCTGGCCGGCTCCCACATCAGCGCCGTGCTGGTCTCTGCGGACACCGACGCCGCGCTCGCCGCCGCGCGGGGTGAGACGCCCGCCCCCTGACATCCCCCTGGGGCCCGGCTGGCCGACCGAACCCGCCCCGCGCCCACTGGGCCCCCGCCCACCCCGTTCACCCGCCGACCGGCCCTGCCCGGCGTCGGCTCGGCATGCCCATTTTGTGAGGAATCCACCGTGTACGCGGGCGGGCGGGGGCTGCTGCGCTCACGGCGCGGCACGGACATGACGGCCTCGTTCCCAGAGATCCGGGCGGCGGCCCTGGCGCAGCTGCCGGCGGACACCGGGATCGATGGCGAGCTCGTGGTGTGGGAGCGGGACAGGCTGGCGTTCGAGCGGTGCAGCAGCGGCTCGCCCAGCGCGGGGCGGCTGCCGCTCAGGCGGTACGGGAGTGGCCGGCGCACTTCGTGGCCTTCGACCTGAAGGAAGTACGGGATGACACCGCGGATGGTGGTGGGTCGCCATTCCTCGCCTTGGGAGTGGAAGAGCAGGTCGGGGTTGGCGACCTCGTTCTGCGCTTGGAGGCAGAAGAACAGAGCGTGGGGGATGGACGGGGCGATGGTCTGGGCTCGGCCAAAGGCCGGTACGCGGACTGTGCGGTCGATGCCGCAGAAGTCGCTGAGCATGTCCTTTGCCGCGTCCAGTGGGTAGCGAATTCGAGCTCTTGCAGCGGTGGAAGCGGGGTGCCGGGGGCTTGCGAGACGTCAGGATCCGGCAACGGACACGTGGCGAGCCAACTCGGTGGCCAGACGTCGCATGACAGTGCGGTTGGCGCGCCGCATCGTGGCCCGGACAACGGGTGCCAGCAGACGGTCGGCGACCGGGGCGCGCACCCAGGCGTACGTGAACGCCACGTGGCTCCCGCCGGCCCGCAGAGGTTCGATGGTGTAGGTGCCGTGGGCCAGGCGTCGGCCTGCCGCGCTGACGTTCCGCTCGACGATGCGCCGCGGCGGGTCGGCCTTGACGACCTCGATGGTGACGTCGGTCTTGGTCCCGCCCAGCGCGGCTGTGACCGTGGCGCGCGCTCCGGTGCCGCGGCCGGGGCCGCTGTAGCGCCAGTCGGTCAGGTAGTGGTTGGTGAATCGCTCGTGGTGAGCCATGACATCGAGGAAGTCATAGACCTGCTCGGGCGTCTGCAGTACGTCGATCGACACGGTGACAGACCTCATGTACCACACGGTACACAGGGCATGTACCGATTGGTACACTCGCGACGTGGTGAACACGGACGGCTCGCATCCCGAGGGCGAGGGCACGCCAGCCGCGGACGGGGGCCGGCGTGCTCACCTGGTGAACGCGGCCGTTGACTACGTCGCGGCACACGGCCTCACGGACCTGAGCCTGCGCCGCCTGGGCGCCGCGATCGGCGTCAGCCACCGCATGCTGATCCACTATTTCGGCTCCAAGGAACAGCTGCTCGTCGAGATCGTCCGGACGTCGGAGCAGCGCCAGCGTGATCTGCTGTCCCGGCTCCGCCTGGAACCCGGTCTCTCGCCTGCCGACGCTGCGCGGCTCCTCTGGCAGCAGCTCACGGACCCCCGGCTGGCTGATCAGGAGAGGCTCTTCTTCGAAGTCTGTGGGCACGCGCTGCGGGGCCGCCCCGAGGCCGCCCCGGTCCTCGAAGGGCTCGTGAACGACTGGCTGGAGCCGCTCGTGGCCGCCGAGGTCGCCGCAGGGGCGGACCCTGCCGTGGCCCGGAACCGGGCCAGGCTGGGACTCGCCACTGTCCGCGGTCTGCTGCTCGACCTGCTCGCCACCGGTGACCGCGTCGGCGTCGATGCGGCGATGGGGGAGTTCCTCCGGCTCTACTACGGCTCGAAGTGACCAGGTCACCGATCAGGCCAAACGGCTGGACCATACGACGACAACCGTTGAACGGTCGCCGAGGAAGACAAACGCCCTGACCTGCTTCGCAGGCTCTCTGAGATACATACGAGGTGTCTGGAGAACCCTGGGAGCGGTGCCCGAGCCGTCGCAGGTCGGCGGAGCGGGTGCCGGCGGGCCGGAGGTCGGCGTAGGGGTGCAGCCGGGCCCCGGCGGTGCCGTCGGCGAGCGTGCGCACAACCGCCTCCAAGCGCTCACCGCCGACGTCCAGGGCATCGCCATCGCGGTCTGGGTGAACACCCTGCCCCGGCTGAAGCGCGACGAGCCCTGGTACGAGATCGGCGTCGACGACCCGGACCGGCGCCGCCAGCCCTACCCCGAGCCCGCCGGCCGCTGAACGCCGCCCACGACGCCGGACACGTCCTTGCGTGCGAAGGGCCTGCCCGGCGGCCGCCCCGGCGTAGGGCTGATGGCAATCGACCTCTGCAGGTCATGAAGAGGCGCGGTGGAAACGCCCTTGCGCAACGACGCGAGGAGGCGGTCGAGGTCCCCGCGTGCCCTGTACGTACGGATCGGGTCGATGTAGTCGCGAGACTCGATGATCTGACCGTCCCGCACACGCATGACGAAGACGCAGGGCACCTTGGACCTGGAGTCGTCCGGCAACGTGAACTCGTAGGCGAACTCGGCGACGATCACTTCAGGATCGGCGGTCTCGTGGACGAGGACATCGACGACACTCCTCTTCGGCAAGGACTCCCGCATTTCCGGCGGCACCGTGAAGTGCTCCCGGAGCGCACGCCGACTCGTCAACGGCTCGGACTCCGGCGTCGCCATCGGATGCCGGACGTCGGTAACCTCGCCGTACAGGGCAGGCAACTCGCTTGAGTTCCCGTCGGCGACGCCATGAACAAGGCGGAGAAACACCTCACGCGGACTCAGACTCACAAGACCCCCCAAGTGATACGCACAGGCATCTAACGATCATCATCGCCTGATGCGAGCCGGTGTTGCGGACTGTCTCGACCAGCAGCACTCACCCGTCTGATCCCACGGCCGACGCGCTGGACGCGACATGCAGCTACAGGTCAGCACTCTTCATCCGAGAAGTGCGCTTCCGCAGCAACGTCCAGGACCCTCCACAGGTCCCATCTGTGCAGTTCAGGAGCGCTCCTCGCATCTCTGATCAAGCGGTAGACGGCACTGCTCGTGAAAGCCCGAGGCTAACCGGCCCGGACAAAGAGCACTTCGAGACCTCGATGCTCGCCCTGCACCTGCTCCAGTCCGCGCTCGTGCATGTCAACACCCTGCTGGTTCAGCAGGTTCTGGCCGAACCAACCTGGGCAAAGAGGCTCAGCGACGAGAACCGACGCGGCCTGACCGCGCTGTTCTGGTCCAACGTCAACCCGTACGGCACCTTCCGCCTGGACATCGACAAGCGCCTCAACCTGAGGCCGGCCTCTGCCGTGCCTCGCCCCCGCACCTCGGCGGAGGCTGCTACTCGGTCGACTACGGAGACACGATGACGGGCTCTGACGACTTCAGACCTCACCGGCGCCCGATCGAACAAGACAGCGTGGCGGTGGTCGGACGGGTTCTCGTCGTCGAACGTGGAGAACGAAGCGAGAGAGGCCGCACCGCTCCGGAGAAGGCGCGTCGGACTGTGTGTGTTCGGCCGATCGTCAGGCGGGTACTGCCCCGACCAGGCCGCCGTCGATGACGAGATCCTGACCGTTGACGTAGGACGCGTCGGTCGAGGCGAGGAAGGCCACAGCCGCGGCGACCTCTTCCGGGCGTCCGAAGCGGCCGGCGACGATCTGGTCGGTGACCGCCTTTGCCTCCGCTGCGGTCAGCGCGTCGGCCGGGTACATCGGGGTGTCGATATAGCCGGGGCTGACGGAGTTGACGCGGATACCGCGCGGGGCGAGAGCGGCGGCGAGGGTTCGGGCCAGGTTGTGCACGGCGGCTTTGGTTGCCGAGTAAAGGGTCAGGACGCTGTTGCCCCGATGAACGGTCCAGGAGGCGTTGATGACGATCGAGCCTCCGTCCGCCAGCAGCGGCAGTGCCTTTTGGACGCTGAAGAACACCCCCTTGAAGTTGACGTCGATGCCGTGGTCGAAGTCAGTCTCCGCGATGCTCTCGAACGGCAGGAACGTGCCGGTGCCCGCGTTCGCGAAGAGGCCGTCCAGCTGGCCGTGACGGTCCCGGACGGCCTCCATCAACGCGTCCACCGCGCCGAGGTCGGCAGAGTCGGCCACGATTCCCGAGGCGCTCGGCCCGAGCGCCTTGACGGCGGAGTCCACCCGTTCGCGGGTGCGGCCGGTGACGATGACTTGGGCATCTTCGGCGACGAGGCGGTGGGCGGTCGCCAGGCCCATGCCGCTGGTGCCACCGGTGATGAGGACGGTCTTGTCGGTGAAACGGTTCATACCAGTGCTCCCATCAGGGTGCGCGTGAGGTGGTCACTGAGGTGGGGCAGCCAGTCGGGCCGCGCGTTACCGAGGAGGTGGTCGCCGTGTGGGACGGACAGGTAGCTGCCGCGCGGTGCCAGGCGGGCCAGGGGCTCGCCGTTCGTCACGCCGGGGATGACGTCTTGACCGCCGTCCACGACCAGCAGCGGGGCCGCGATGCGGGGCGCCAGGGCGGCGAGGTCCACCTGCCGTACGAACTCGCGGGCGGCGTCGGCTCCTCCGGTGCGCTGGGCCATGATGCCCCGTACAGGCTGGGGTAGTTCCTCCCAGTCGAGGCGGAAGGGGCCACTGACGGTGGCGACGGCCGCCACGCGTGGCTCCAGCGCCGCGGCCCGGGCCGCGAAATAGCCGCCCAGGCTCAGTCCGACGAGCCCGATGCGGGCGACGCCGAGGGCGTCGATGACCCGGCCTACGACCCGCTCGTAGTCCGGCACGAAGGCCGTGGTGGCCGCGAGCACGCCCTGTCCGGAGCCGTCCATCGCGAACACCGCGAGACCCCTGGCCAGCAGCGCGGACACCAGGTCGAGGAATTCCTCCTTGGCCGAGTCCAGGCCGGGGATGACGACCACGGTCCCCGGGGCGTCGGCGGGGCCGCGCAGCCAGCCGGTGAATCCCTCGCCGCTCACCCGCCGCGCAGCGGGCTCCAGCACGGTCAGCGCCCGGCTCAACGCGTGATCCGCCTCAACAGCGGCCCGCGGTGTTTCCGCGTACGGTGCCAAGGTGGCCAGGTGGAACCACCGGGCCGCCATCAGCAGGTATTCACCCGCTGAGAGGGGTGATCTCGCGTGCTCCGCACGCTGGAGGTAGCTATGTCCGGTGCGCAGGAAGGACGGGCCCCAGTCGGTGACGGAGGTGAGGCCGGCGGTGACGCGCTGGTACTCGTGGGGGTCCACGCCCGCACCGGTGGCGCGTGTCCACTGGGCGGCGGCGAACTCGGTGGCGTTCATCGTGCTCCTCCGGTCAGCAGCACGGCCTTGCCGCGTATCCGGCGCTCTCGTAGGTCGACCAAAGTGTCGGCGGTCTGTGCCCAGTCGGTGATGCGGCCGATCTCCGGGTGCAGTCGGCCCTGTTCCACGAGGCGCACCAGTGCCGAGAGGTCGGAGTCGTACGGCGCGCCGGCGTAGTGGAAGTGCTGGATGGTGACCCGCTCAGGTCCGCCGAGAAGCTGGAAGAAGTCGAGGGTCACCGGGGTACGGCTCGCCTGACCGAACCAGACGAGCGTGCCGCCCGGGCGCATCTTCGACAGGGCGAGGGGCAGATCCGGCCCGCCCGTGGACTCCAGCACGACATCGAACGGTCCCTGGGCCGCCGCGACCTCGTGCACCACCTTCGCGCCCAGCTCCGCGAGCCGCTCACCGCGCACCGGCGTGGCCGTCACCGCGGTCAGCTCGGCTCCGGCACCGACAGCCAGCTCGGTGACGTAGTGACCGACGCCACCCGAGGCGCCGGTCAGCAGCACCCGCCGGCCGGCCAGGGAGCCAGCCCTACGCAGCAGCCGCAGGGCAGTTATCCCGGCCAGCGGCAGGGCCGCCGCCCGTACGCTGTCGATGCTGTCGGGGAGCACCGCGAGCGAGTGCGTGGGCACGGCGGCGTACTCGGCCCAGCCGCCCTGCGCCGGGTGCCCGACCACGCGGGTGCCGATGCCGGGGCCGGATCCGTCGGCTGCCGCCTGTACAACGAGCCCTGCGACGTCCTTGCCGGGCAGCAGCTCCGGCCGGGGCTGTTCGAGAAGAAACGTCTCCCCCCGGTTCGGGGCGAACGCCTCGACCTTGATCAGTACCTCACCGGACTCCGGCTCGGCCTGTGGGACCTCGGCGAAGGCGACCGGGCACGCCGCTTCTCCCGTGGGAATCAGTCTCTGCATGAGGAGGATGCAACCTCCGCGGCCCCCCTGCGATCCAACAACGAACAAGCACAGCCGACAACCCTTGGTTGTCACCTATGGTGGGAGCCATGGATCTCGACGTGGCGCAAGTACGTGCCTTCGTGCGCACTGCCGAGGAACTGCACTTCGGACGGGCGGCCGGACAGCTCGCCATCTCCCAGCAGGCGCTGTCCAAGAGGATCGCGCGGCTGGAATCTCTGCTCGGCACCGAACTGTTCCAGCGCGGCGGCAACGGCCTACGCCTCACCGAGGCCGGACAGCGTTTCCTCCTACCGGCCCGGCAAGCAGTGGCCGCCGCCGACGCCGCCGTCGCGGCAGTGGTCGTCACGGATGATCCGTTGCGCGTAGACGTCTGGGGTCACCTCTACGCGCCGATGCGGACGCTGGCCCAAGTCGCTGGACAAGCCGGAAAGCTGACGTTGGGGCACGGGCGCGATCTGCCGTCGGTGACGACGGCACTGCTGCGCGGCGACATCGACGCGGCCTTCGGTCGCGTTCACCCCCCGCTGCCCGTCGGCCTTGCCCACCGCCTCGTCCGCCTCGAGCCGGTGGATGCCGTACTGAGCGAGGACCATCCGCTCGCAGCCGAGCCGGCGCTGCGACCGGACCAGCTGCGCGGCAGCATGCTGTGGGCGCCCGGTCCGCTGAACCGACTCGACTTCCTCCACCGGTTCGCCGACCGGTTCGCCATCCAGAACACGGCGACGAGCGTCAACCTGGGGCTGGCCCACTTCCTTGCCGAGGTGACGGAAGACCCGCGACGCTTCTCGCTGGTACCTGCGGATGTGCCACTGCCGGAGGTCCCCGGACTGTGCTCCGTCCCCCTGGTCGATCCCACGCCGCTGTACGCCTGGTCACTGCTGTGGCGCACCGGCAACGGGCACCCGGGACTGAACAGCCTCACCGCCGCCTGCGCGGGAGAAGCTGGGCGCAGGCGATGGCTGGAGTACGACCCTGCTCGCGACTGGCTGCCCGAACCACCCACAAGCGATCCTGGGTCCGGATCAGAATGACCTCGTTGCAGACAGCGCCAGTCCGTTTCATAGGTGGTCGCTCCCAAGGCACTCAGCGTGCCGACCCCTGCCGTACGCAAGCCGGGGGCGGTGTGGACCGGGCTGCCCCGGCCCGCGAGCTCCGGCGCCAAGCCGGTCGGGCACGTCCGCCCCGGCTATGCCCGAGCCTCGACCGCCCGGCAATCCCTCGACGCGCAGCTCGACTCACTCGCCGAGACCGGGGTGACGCGGGTCTGCTCGGAGAAGATCTCCACCCGCGCCGCCCGGCGCCCCGAGCTGGAGGCCGCCGTGAGGATCGCCGGAGAGATCCGCTCCTCGGGCGTTGCGGTGACCCTGGTCGTCCACGAGCACAAGCGTCTCGGGCGCGGCATCGAACTTGCCATGCTCGCCGAAGAACTGAAAGCGAGCGATGTCGGGCTCCGGCTCAGCAGCCCCGGAGGAAGAGGCAGCAGGCGGCCGTCCGCCGGGGACCGCGTAGTCCTCTGTCCAAGGACTCGGGCACGAACGGGAGAACGACGGCGGGCTCCTCGCCACCTGTAGCCGGGACGGCACGGTGCGGCTGTGGGACCCGGTCACCCGCACCCCCGTCGGCCAACCCCTCACCGGCCAAAGCGAATTGGTCGCGGTGGCGTTCTCACCCGACAGAACCCTCCTCGCCACGATCAGCCACGACGAAAACGGCCTCGACGACGACGGCACCGTGCAGCTGTGGGCTGTTCCCGCAGATGCTGGATAGGCGCACGTTGGGTGACGGCGACAAGCGTGCGCTTCGTGTTGTTCACGCCCCGTCAACGACCTTGACCCGCCGGGGTCATGCCCGGATCACAGGCACCGGCCTTCACGAGCCCGATTTGGCGGACAGTCTCTCATCCAGCCCAGCCCGATCCCTCGACAGCCATCTTCACCACGGCCGACGGCGTGCGCATCGTGAGCTTGCGCGGTGATCTGGACAAGGATGCGCGCGAGCCGGTGCACGAGACGCGGTGAGCGCAGCGGGCCGGGCCTCCACCCAGGCTGGGCCTGCTGGTTCTGCCCGGCTGTCGGTGGAGGCCGTGGCGAACTCGGTGCCGGGCTCTCAGCCGACGACGACCTCCTCTTCGGAGATGATGCTTCCGAAGCTGTTCAGGTCGACGAATTTTTCGTGGTCCGGGTCGACGGTCTTCAGGAAGTTCTCGCAGGAGAAGAGCGCGCTGAGGTCGTCCATCGTGTCGAACCATGTCTCGACCACCGAGCCGTAGTCCGGTTCGGGATAGTTCGGCGCGGGGACGGGATACGACACCACGAAGCGGCGGATGTACTGCTTCGCCTCCGGGATGGACATGAGGAGCGGCCTGTGGATGTTCCGCTGGTAGTGGGTGAACTCGTCATGAGTCATGCCCTCGCGACGCTTCAACGTGATGACCATTTTGATCATGATGCCTGTCCGTTTCTGTTCGATGAGCGATGATTCGCCGGCCCGGTATCACCAGTCAGGAATGCGCCGATACGCGCGCCGGGACCGGTCGGGTGCACACCACCGTTGACGGCAGGCCCTCGGCGGCGGGGACTGCGGTATCGGTGATCTGCGCGTTGTCCATGGCAGCAAACCTGCGCCCGGCTGCGGAGCCGATCCAGGCACCGGCGGTACCTGGATCGGCTCCGTAGCACCCACGCACACTGGAGGTCTGGACAGACAAGAGCTGGCCGGCTTTCTGCGTGGCAGGCGCGAGCACATCATCCCTGCCGACGTGGGTCTGCCCGCCGGGCCGCGCCGCCGCACACCGGGGCTGCGCCGCGAGGAGGTGGCGCAGCTGGCGTTCATTTCGACCGAGTACTACACGCGCCTCGAGCAGGCCCGCGGCCCGCGCCCCTCGCGCGAGGTACTCGCCGGCCTGGCCCGGGCCCTGCGCCTGTCGGACGCCGAGCGCGACCACCTGCACCACCTCGCCGGCGCCCCGCCCGGTCCGCCGGCCGGTCCCTCACGCGAAGTACCGCACAGCATCCTCGACCTGTTGCGGCGACTGCCGCACACCGCGGCGATCGTGCTCTCCGCGACCTACGAGGTGATCGCCTGGAACGATCTGGCCGCCGCCCTCCTGGAGGATTTTTCCCCTCTGTCCCGGCGCGAGCGCAACCTCGTGCGCCGTGCCTACCTCGCACCGCCGTCGCGCGAGCGGCCGCCGTACGACCCGTTCGACGCGGAGGCGTTCGCCCGCGCCGCGGTCCGGCGCCTGCGCGCCGCCGCCGCCCGCTACCCCGACGACCGCGAGGTGGCCACGCTGGTGGGGGACCTCCTCGCCGGCAGCGCGCAGTTCGCCCGACTGTGGGCCGCGCACGACGTGCGCCCCGAGCCCACCCTGCTCAAGACCGTCGATCACCCGCTGATCGGTCCCATCACCCTCAACTGCACCTTCCTCGACATCGCCGGCCGGGACCAGCAGATCGTGCTCTTCACGGTCGAGCCCGGCTCTCCCGCACAGGAGGCGCTGCGGCTGCTGTCGGTCATCGGCACACAGCGCATGGATGTATCCGGCTGAGGAGTCCTCGCGGAATAATCGTCGTGTCCCATGGCGGAGGGGCAGGTGACCTCGTCGGCTGCTGGCCGAACAGCTGAACACCGGACTGTGCGGCGAAACCGGCGACGCCGACGTGCACGACCTCGAGCCGAAGAAGACGGCGGTGGCCAAGAAGAGCACGAGGAAGACGCCGGCCGAGAAGACCGCGGCGACGGGCGAGTCGAAGAAGACGACCGCCGCCAAGAAGACTGCGAAGAAGACGGCAGTGCGCCGACCACGCAGCGCCTGACGCATCCACGCGGCCCCGCGGCCACGATGCGGGGAAGATGGGAGGCAGGGCTCCCGTTCCGTGTTTCCCCCGAGCCGGGACGGGAGCCCGCCCGGCAGTCGGCTGGGTCGGAAATGCCTGCGCGTGCGGTCCCGTTGTGGCCGGCGGCGTGGAGGGGACAGTGTCCCCGGGCCTCGCCTCTAGCCTGCGGGGACGATCGTTCGGCTGAAGCCCCGCAGAGCCTTTCACCGCGTAGGCGACCGCCCTCCACCGCCACCACTCTTCACCCTGCTCGGCTTGGCCGCCTCCACCATCCGCTCGAGCAGCAGCAGTGCGGGCACCGCCAACAGGCCGAGCGTCATCAGGAACACCCACGGCCACGCGGCGCCCAGATCGAGCAGCAGGGTCAGCAGCAGGGGGGCGACCGTCTGCCCGAAGGTCCAGGACAGCTGGTAGACGGCCAGGTAGCGGCCGCGCAGGTGCTCGGGGGCGAGGGAGACCGACAGGTCCTCGGAGAACGGGGTCGCGGCGGTCTCGGCGAAGTTGTAGAGGACCATGGCGACGAACAGGCCGACCACCGCCGCCCAGGCGGGGGCGAGGCCGAGGGCCGCGAAGATCCCGAACGCGAGGGCGTTGATCAGGCTGCCGGCGGCGATCACCCGGATCGGCCGGTACCGCTCGAGGCGCCGGTTCACGAGCGTCTGGGTCGCCGCGACCTGCACGCTGTTGAGGACGAGCAGGACACCGCCGATCCACGCCGCCTGCCCCAGGCCCTCGGTCACGAACACCGCGATCAGCAGGCTCAGCACCAGCGCCGCGAACACGAAGTTGATGTTGATGCCGACGAGCAGCATGTACCGCTTGTCGCGCAGCACGGTCCCGTAACCGCCCTTGGCCTTGGGCTTCGCCGCGTCCTCCACCCCCTCCTGCCGCTGCTTCTTCCGCTCCTGCTCCTCCTTCTGTCGCGCCGCGGCCTGGACGACGGCGAGCGGCGGCCGCCACAGAGCGAGCAGCAGCGCGGCGACCAGATAGCTGGCGGCGTTCGTGACGACCAAAAGCTTCAGCCCGGTGGTGCCGTCGAAGCCGACCAGCAGGGCGCCGAGAGCGCCGCCGAGCCCCAGGCCGCTGTTCCGCAGCATGTGCAGCAGCGCGAACCAGCGCGGCCGCCGCTCCGGCGTCGAGGCGAGCACCACCAAGCCGCTGCTGGACGTCCAGTACGCCACCCCGCCCACCTGCGTCAGGAAGGCCACCGCGACGATCTGCCAAAGGTCCCCGGCGACCAGGAACCCGGCGTAGCCGACGGCCGAGATCAGGTTGCCCACCAGAGCGACGACCCGCGCCCCCCACCGGTCGATCAGCGGCCCCACCACCATCGCGGTGGGCACGGCCAGGAACCGGGCCAGGGTGAGCGCGCCGCCGATCGCGGGCAGCGAGAGGTCGGTGGTCTTGGCGAAGTAGACGAGGACGAAGGCGAGGATGAGGCCGGAGCCGATGCTGTCGATGACGGCGGCGTTGACCATCTTCCGGTTGCCGCGCATATCGGGCAGGGCGAGCCTGCGCTGCAGGAAGCCCTCGCGTTCCGGGGCAACTGTTTCGGACATGGGTGTGGAAGCCTTTCGGGCGGAGCCGCGCGGGGCGGCGCACAGGACGGGAGGGGGCGCGGTCGCATGAGGCGTGGACCGACGGGGCGCGGTGGCGATCTGCCGACCAGCCTGTGGCTGTCCGGAACGCAGGCCAATAGATTTCATCTGAGTCGAATCCACGGGCGGAACACGGAAGGCGGGGAGGGAACGTGCTGACGCTCGAGTTCTCCGCCGGCGACCTCGCCCGCTCACGGTTCGCCCGGTCACCGCTGTGGGAGGTCGTCACCAGCATCGAGTCGCTGAAGGACCCCGGCCGGCACCCCCTGCACCTGGCGTGGGCCCGCGACGTCGGCGACCGGCTCGCCACGGACCGGATCCGGTTCCCGCTGCTCACCGCACTGGTGCCCGTACCGGCCGCCTACGTGCCGGACTTCCTCACGCCGGTCCCGGAGTCCGGCGAGCCGACGCTGGACGACGAGATCGACCGCCTGCTGCGGACGGGGCCGGAGGCGGTGCGGGCCGACCTCGATCGCATCTCCGCCCCGTTCCCCCCCGAGGTCGCGGAACTGTACGAGGCCCCGGCCCGCGGTCTGGCCCGGCTCGCCGACGAGATCCGCGCCTACTGGCAGATCGCGCTGGCGCCGCACTGGCCGCGCATCGTCCGCCTCCTGGACGGTGAGATCCTGCGCCGCGGGCGCCTGATCGCCCGCGGCGGCACCGAAGCGCTCTTCGCCGACCTGCATCCGTCGGTTGGCTGGGACAACGGCATCCTGCGGGTGGCCCACCCCGGGTACGAGGCCAGCCGCGCCCTCAACGGCGGGCAGGGCCTGGTGCTGATCCCCTCGGTCTTCGTGTGGCCGGGGGTCTTCTCCCAGAGCACCCCGCCCAACCAGCCGGGCCTCGTCTATCCGGCACGGGGTGTCGGCACTCTCTGGGAGCGCGGCCGCGTCCTGGTGCCGGAGGCGGTCGCGGGCGTCCTGGGCCGCCCCCGGGCCCTGCTGCTGACGGAGCTGGGCACCCCGGTCTCCACCACGGAGCTCGCCGCACGCACGGGCATGCCGACGCCGACCGTCTCCCATCACCTCACGGCTCTGCGCGCGGCCGGCCTGGCCGTCTCGCACCGGGCCGGCCGGAGCGTGCTCTACCTCCGCACGGACCTCGCCGAACGGCTCCTGAACAGCTGACGCTCGGAGGGGGCTTGTTGGTGTGCGGGGAGGCGGCTGGCCCGGTGTGTTGCTGATTGGTTGAGAGGAAGGGCGGGGAGGTTGGTGTGTGTGAGCTGGGGTCCTGCAGGTGGGGCGACGGCCCAGCGGCTGGTTCCGAGGAAGTCATGCCAGGGTGACGGCGGGCTGTCGTGATACGGCGGTCCCTCATGGTCATGCCCATCGCATGCCGATGGTGGAGAGCTGCTCCATCCGCTCGGGTGTCAGCGTCGCGGCTCTGCTGCGCTGGTTGCTGATCCATGCGCCGAGTCGGAGCTCCCGTTCCTCCTGGTCCTCGCCGTCCCCGTCGCTGACGACGATCGTCTCGAGGTGTTTTCTGGGCACCTTCAGATGTCCTTCGCGCTGGTAGTACTGGCGGGCGGCGGCGTAGTTCATGGCCCAGTTGTCGGCCTGGGTGCGGCGCGGGCGCGGCTTCTGGTCCTCGGCCGCGGGCTCGATGCCGAGGATGTGCTCGCACATCCACTGTTGCACGGTGGTGAGCTTCTCCCAGCCCAGCCGGACAGAGCGCACCCACCGCCCCAGGTCCTCGCTGGTTCGCGCGTGCTGTGGGCCAGCGCACCATGTGACAGCGCACCTACAGGCCGAGCCACCCGTACAGGCGCGGGTGCTGAGTTTCCGCCTGGCAAGGGTCGTCGCCGCCGGAGCCGAACGCAGCGCTCGTACTGGAGCCCTTGGCTTCGGCCGGGTCGTAGGTGGACCCGTACGGGTCGGAGGACAGTGTGCGGCCCTCGGTGGGACAGTCGTCGCCGACCGGCTGCACGGCCCACCAGGCGAACAGGCACAGTCCTGCGACGGCGCCGAAGGAGGCGAGCTGACGGCGCGGAATCGATATGAAAGGCGAGGTCACCCCGGGATCGTACGGACCGGCATCGCGCCCGCCATGGGGCACCCCTCCCCTGTCAGCATTCGAACGAACGACGACAGCGGCCACCGCGATCCTCTGAACTGCGGTGATCAAACTTCGATGACACAAACTCGCGTCCATCAAAGTTTGCTGACAAACGGTCAAGGTCCGATGACACAGGAGTGCGCCACGAGGCGCTACGCAATCGAGTGGAGGTGGAAGACCTTCTCCTCCAGGCCGTCGCAGCGGTCTGGTGAAGCTGGGGGCAGCCTGACCCGGGGAACGCCGGGGAGGGTAGCAAGCGGCCCCGACAACGGCGGGACGTGCCGGGACTACCGGACGGTGCGGGTCCGTCTAGCGAGGTCAGAAGGTGTAGCGAGAGCGAACCAGTGGTTGAAGCTCCGTAAGCAGCGAGCCGGCTCAAACCTGGTGGATACGGGCCGGTATGCAGCGCGTGATCCGCTTGTCCTCGGACGGGTGGATCAACTCCGAAGCCGGATTTCCTGTTCCGGCGGGGAGGTCACGTTGAAAGCCTGCGGCGTAGGCGTGGCGATGCTGCCGGAGTAGAGCTGGGCACCTCCCTGACCGATCGATTGCGTGGCGAACGTGGGAACCGTCCGCGGTCGCCCGAGCCGCCGGACAGCCGGTTCGGTGGTGGGCAGGTCCGTTGCCGACTGATGGCCGTGGGTGGGGCGGAGGCCCCGTAGTAGTCGCGGGAGTAACGACCCGTCGTGGAGCCGGGAAAACCGGTCGCAGGGCAAAGGGGGCCAGCAAGTCAGTGGCCGAAGTACTGGAATGTCGGGAGGGTCGCCGGTGAATACCGACGAGCTGGAGCACGCCTTGTATGAGGCGGAGCGCCGGGTACCGAAGATCCAGACCAAGCTGCACCGTTGGGCTCGTGATGATCCTCATCGCAGGTTCGACGACCTGTTCAATCTCGTTGCCGATCCCGGCTTCCTGCTGGTCAACGACACCGGAACCCCGCAGGGTTCGATCCTCTCGCCGTTGCTCAGCAACGTCGCTCCGAAGCGACTACCGTTATCGTTGCCTGTTGGGTGCCGGGTTCACGGTCGCCGCCGAGCACCTCCTCAAGGCCTACCTCGCGACGCTGCACCCGGCCCTGATAGCGGAGGCCCGGTTCGGCGTACTTCTTCTTGAGTTTCTCGTGCTCGCTGAGCTCGTGGGCGAACGCCTCGGGTGTGCTGTTTTGGGCTTTCACTCGGGCTTGGAAGAGCTCTTTGAGGTCGATGAGCTGGTGGGTGAGGTGCCAGCGCTTGACATCGGAAAGTCCCCAGGCAGCACCTGCGACGGGCGCTCCAAGTCGTACCGATACACCTGCCAGCCAACGGAGTTGGCCGCAACGTCACTCTCTTTGAAGTTTCCCCGTGATCTCGGACACGTGATCGTTATGCCGCGAGGGCGTTTAGATGCCGCTGCCTGGTCGGGGTGAGGTAGCCGAGAGTCCGGTGCTTGCGCAGGCGGCGGCGGTTGTAGAAGGTCTCGATGAAGGAGAAGACCTCGGCGCGGGCGGTGGCCCGGTCGGGCCAGGTCCGGGTTCCGATCTCCTCCTTGAGCAGGGCCCAGAAGCTCTCCGCGGCAGCGTTGTCGGAGCATGGTCCGGTGCGTCCGCAGCTCTGCCGCAGCCCCAACTTCCCTATTCGTGCCCGGAACTGGGTCGACGTGTATTCACTGCCATGATCGCTGTGAACCACGCAGCCGGGCTCCAGTCCCGCCCGGCCATCGGCCATGTCGAGAGCGTCGACGACGAGTTCGGCGCGGTGGTGGTCGGCCATGGCGTAGCCGACCACCTCGCGGGTGGCCAGGTCCAGCCAGCAGGCGAGGTAGAGCCGGCCCTCGGCGGTGGGCAGGTAGGTGATATCCGACCAGCTTCGTGCCGGGGCGCTGGGCATGGAAGTCGCGGCCGATCAGGTCTGGGGCCGGCTTCGCCTTCGCATCCGGCCGGGTCAGCGAACGCCGCCTGCGCCGGGTGACGCCGCGGATGTCGCGCTCACGCATCACGCGGGCGACGCGTTTGCGGTTCACCCGCCGGCCCAGGAGGCGCAGTTCGGCATGGATGCGCGGGACACCGTAGGTGTGCCCGGAAGCGATGTGCACAACGGCGATCTCGTACGCGAGCGCGTCGTCGGCGGCCTGCCGGGCACGGCGGGCGGCCTCGCCCTCGCACCAAGCGTAGTAGGAGGAGCGGACGACCTTCAGCACCCGGCACAGCAGGACGATCGGATAAGTCGCCTTCTCCGCATGGATCAACCGGTACAGCTCGTTCACCGGTCGCTCTCCTTCACGAAGAAGGCCGTCGCTTCTTTCAGGATCTCGATCGTCTGCTGCTGCTCGCGGACCTCTTCGCGTAGCCGCTTGAGCTCCTCGCGCTCGGCGCTGGTCAGCTCACCGGACTCGCCCTCGCCCCGGTCTGCCTTCACCCGGCGGTACCAGCCGCGCAGGGACTCGGAGCTGACGCCGAGTTCCCGGGCGACGGCCGTGACCGTCTTGCCCGAGGAATCGACGAGCGCGATCGCGTCCCGCTTGAACTCCTCGGTGTCCGCTTCATGTACTTGCTGCCCACCTGGTGCTACTTCCTCTGGAACCTCAAGATCCCAGTCTCCAGGTGTCCACGATCAAGGGGAAGCTTCAATGCTGTCCTGCACCGACTTGCCCCAAGCCACACCTTCAGCGTGGGTGTTGGCGAAGTCCGGGTCCACGTAGATGTGGATTCTCTTGATGAGTTCATCCTCGAACTCGAACACATTGCAGAACAGCCCGAAGGAGGAAACGCCGTCAGGGAAGTCCACGCCTGACATCGTTGTGCCCCTTTCCGCACCCTCGACGATCACGTAGCTCCCGGACGTCAACACGGTGAAGCTCTCGATCTCGTGCTCGAGCGACGTGATTTCCCGGCCGAGACCCTGAGCGAACGCTCCGATCTGCGCCTTCCCGCGCGCGATACCGAACTTCGGGTAGAACATCTGAGCATCTTCAGTGAAGACGTCGATGACCGCGGGGTCGCCCGCGTCCACCATGCGGAAGTAGTTGACAGCAATCTCTTCGCGAAGCTTCTGGATATCGCTGATGGCGTTCACTTTTCCTCCTGGTGCGGGGTGTGTAGCGCGCTCTCGCGCTGGTTGAGGGGCGCGGTCAGACCTGCGCCTGGCCTCCGTCGACGAACCAGTCGGCACCGTTGACGAAGCTGGAGGCGTCCGAGGCCAGGAACGTCGCCACCGCGGCGATCTCGTCCGGGCGGCCGATCCTGCCGAGCGGCACCTGCGAAGCGAGCCGGTGGTCCGGGCCCACGGCGCCGATCAGGCCCGGCGTCTCGGTCGGGCCCGGGGTCAGCACATTCACCCGGAACTTCCGTTCCTGCGCGCTGAGCGCCCAGCTGCGCACCAGGTTGCGCACCGCCGCCTTCGATGCGCCGTAGATTTCCAGGCCCGGTTCGGTGCGCAGGGAGTTGGTCGATCCTGTCACCACGATCGAGGCGCCGTCCGACAGCAGGGGCAGCGCCTTCTGTACGGTGAAGATCGTGCCCTTCACGTTCGTTCCGAAGGTGGCGTCGATGGCTTCCTCCGTTATCTCGCCGAGACGCTGAGGGACAGCGCTGCCGGCGTTGGCGACAAGCACGTCGATGCGGCCCGCCTCCTCGCGCACGACCGAGTAGAGGTCGTCGAGGTCCGTCTGTACCGAAACGTCGGTCCTCACGCCGGTGGCCGCCGGCCCGATCTCAGCGACGGCCGCGTCGAGCGGCTCCTGACGGCGACCGGCCAGGAACACCCGTGCCCCCTCCGCGGCGAACCGCCTGGCGATGGCAAGCCCGATGCCGCTGCCGGCTCCGGTGACCACCGCCACCTTGCCTGCGAGTACTTCCGTCATGACGCGCCCACCCCTGGATTCTTGACTGGTTCGTCCATAACGCTAGCCGTTATGGACGAACCAGTCAAGAATGGGTAGGCTGACCCCATGGCACGACCCAGGAAGTTCGACGAGCAGCAGGTACTGGACACTGCCCGGGAGCGGTTCTGGTCGGGTGGGTACGCCGCCACACGCATGGAAGACATCGCCGAGGCAACAGGGCTCGGCAAAGGCAGCCTCTACGGCGCGTTCGGCGGAAAGCAGGAACTGTTCCACCGCGTGTTCGACGATTACTGCGGCTCCGTCGTCGACGCTGTGAGTCGGCAGCTGTGCGGCGATGACGCCACCGCCTACGCGCGGCTGTCCGCCCACGTGTACGCGGTGGCGGCGGCGACTGCCGCAGACACCGCCCGCCGCGGATGTCTGTTGGCCAAGGGCGCAGCCGAGCTGGCCGAACACGACGAGACGGTGGCCAAGCGGGCACGGGCGGCCATCGAGGCGCTGCAGGCCCTGCTGGAGGACGACATCACGGCCTGTCAGCGCAATGGCGATATCGCCTCGGACGCGGATCCGGGAAAGCTGGCTGCGCTGGTGCTCGCCGTACTGCGCGGCATCGAAGCGCTGGGCAAGGCCGGAGCGAGTGAGGAGACGCTGACCGATATCGCCAGGACAGCCCTTGCTGTACTGCCCCGCCCCACTCACTGAGCTCCCTCAGCGTTGCCGCTCCACGGTGGGGACGGCCCTGGCGATTGATGTCATGCGGTTGGGGCTGCATCGGGACCGGCGGAAGATGCGCCAGGACTTCAGCCTCGCCATGTCGCGTTCGACGGGCGCTCATGCTGCGGCCAGTGCCTGATTGCGGGGCTTTCCGGTGGGGGGAGTTCCCGCAGGGGCCTGCGCTTGATGCCCATGGCCGGCCACAGACCGGCGCCCTGGTAGGCGAGATCGCTGACTGACGGTGTTGTCCCGTGTGTTTGGGATGGTCGCCGTTCTCGCCACTCGCGCCGCGCATTCGTGCTGGCTCGGGGAGCTGTACGCGTTGTCTGGCGAGGCTTGTGGCCGGGTCAGGGAAGCAGGACGAGGAGCACTGCTGCTCCTGTGCCGGCGATGGTGAAATAGGGCGCGTTGATGAGTCCGTAGAGGAGGGGGCGGGCGAAGACGGGGTTGATCGCGATGTTGAACGCCATGGCGGTGAGGTAGCCGACGCTCGTCAGGAGGCCGAACGAGATGGCGGTTCCGACCGTGTCGACGTCGAGGGCGCTGAGCAGGATCGCACTGGTCAGGACGTTGGCGAGGGAACAGACGAGTGGACCGGCGATGAACAGCGGTGACGCTGGAGCGGGCGTGTCCGTGTCGCGGCCAACGGCCCTCGCATAGGGCTTGCTGACGACGGCGGTGAACCAGACACCGCCGAGGAGCGCGAAGAGGGCGGTGCCCGCGAGCACACCCCACCAGTGGATGTGCGCGAATGCGTCGAGGATCATGTGCTGCTTTCCGGCTTGGTGCTGATGTTCGTGTGGTGAGGAGGGGCCGCACGGGTGCAGGGTTCACACGGTGCCGTGAGGCCCTGCACCGGTGCGGGGGGAGTCAGCCGGCGTAGGGGGCCTGGACGTCAAGGACCCAGGTGACGCCGAACCGGTCGGTGAGCATGCCGAAACCGGGAGTCCACGCCGACTTGGCGAGGGGCTCGATGACGGTGCCGCCCGCGGCGAGGGCGCTCCAGTAGCCGGTGATCTCGTCAAGAGTGTCGGCGCGAACGGACTGGAAGAATGTCCGGTCGGTGATCGTGGCACCGTTCTCCCGGCGCGTGGAGCCGGCCGTCACCGTGATGTCGGTGTCGTCCTGACCGGGGATGTCGTAGGCCATGACGCGGAACCCGTCCTCGTTCTCGACCTGCCCGAACACGACCTTGTCAGCGCCGGGAACCTCTTTCGGCACGCCGAGGTCGCCGTAGGTGGCGATGACGGTCCGGCCGCCGAACACGGTCGCGTAGAAGTCGAGCGCCTGGCGAGCGGTACCGCGGAAATTCAGGTGGGTGGTCGTGCTGATAGTCATGATCTGCTCTTCTCCTCGATGGATGCGACCGGCGGGTGCCGTCAGGGATGAGCATCACGAACGAAGAGGTCAACGACGGTCCTCTACTCGGAGCACACTGGATTCATGATCGGAAGTACTTCGCGGATGCTCGCTCTGCTGTCCCTCCTGCAGACGCGACGGGACTGGCCGGGGCAGGTCCTTGCGGAGCGCCTGGAGGTGAGCCCGCGCACGGTCCGCCGTGACGTGGACCGCTTGCGGGAACTCGGCTACCGGATCGGGTCGACGAAGGGACCCGACGGCGGGTACCGGCTCGAGGCCGGTTCAGAGCTGCCACCGCTGCTGTTCGACGACGAACAGGCGGTCGCGATCGCGGTCGCGCTCCAGAGTGTGCCCTCCACCGGGGTCGACATCGACGAGGCGGCAGCCCGCGCGTTGGCCACCGTCCGCCAGGTGATGCCGTCGAGGCTCCGTCACCGCATCGACGGCATCCGCTTCACCGGAACCGAGACCTCCTCCCGTGTCGATCCGTCCGTGCTGGAGAGTGTCAGCGTCGCCGTCCGGGACCGGCACACTCTCCGATTCGACTACGGCGGGAGCAATGCCCCTGCACGGAGCGTGCAGCCGCACGCGGTCGTCGCCCGGCACAGCCGCTGGTATCTGATCGCATGGGATCTGGACCGGCACGACTGGCGTGTCTTCCGCATGGACCGTATGGCACCACGCACCCCGACGGGGCCGGCGTTCACGCCCCGCACGCTTCCCGCGGCCGATGCCCGCTCCTTTCTCGCCGCCCGGTCCAGGGGATCGCAGAGCGAGGATCGCTGGCCCTGCGTCGGCGACGTCGTCATCGAGCTTCCCGCGCGTGACATCACACCCTGGATCGGTGACGGTGAGGTCGAAGAGCTCACCGAGCGGTCCTGTCGTGTCACGATCGGGTCGTGGTCCTGGGCCGGCCTGCTCGCATCCGTGCTCCGGTACGACGCTCCCTTCACCGTGGTGGGCCCGGACGCCTTGGCCAAGGCCGCGGCGAAGCTCGCCGGGCGGGTCCAGTACTCCGTCTCTCCGCCGTCGCCGGAAGATTGACCGTCGAGCGGGGAGATCCCGTGCGCGCTGAAAGTGTGGGGAAGCGGAGGGAAGTACGGGAAAGTGCCGGGGAGTACAGGACAGAAGGTGACCGCTTCATTTGCGAGGCTCACCTCATGACGAACATGACAGACATGACGAAAGAGGAGCAGACAGACCGGTTGATCGTGGCCGACGCGCAGGCCTGGCGGACATGGCTCGATGCTCACGAGAGCTCATCTGCCGGGGTGAAGCTGATTCTTGCGAAGAAGGGCATCACGGAACCGACCTCTCTGACCTACGCCGAGGCCCTCGAAGAGGCGCTCTGCAGCGGCTGGATCGACGGCCGCCGCAACGCCGTCGACGCCCGCACGTTCCAACAGCACTTCACCCCGCGTCGAACGGCGTCGATCTGGTCCCGGCGAAACGTCACCATCGTCGCGACGCTGATCGAGCAGGGACGCATGCGGCCACGGGGTTTCGCGGAGATCGAACGGGCCAAGGCGGACGGGCGCTGGGACCGGGCCTATGCCGGACAGGCCGGGGCCGAAGTGCCCGCCGATCTCGCCCAGGCGCTCGCCGCGTCGCCCACGGCGGCGGCTCGTTTCGCCGCGCTGACCCGCGCGCAGCGCTACGCCGTCATCCATCAGGTGATCACGGCTCCGAGCGGGACCAGTCGAAGAAGCCGCATCACGAAGTCCCTCACGCGTCTGGAAGGCACCCCGGAGGCCTGACGTTGTCTGGCCGGGCTTCCGGGGCGGCAGGGAAGAGGGATCAGGTTTGTTTCCCAGGCTTTCCGGACTCCCTAAGCGGCACTACGGTCGGCCGCCGGGCGACGCCGTAGGTCGGCGCTTTCGATCGCGGGCGGCCGATGGCCGACGTCCATCACACCGATATCGGTGCCGGGAGGGGCGATTCGGTCGATGCAGTCGAGGACATCGTCATCGAGGCGTGTCTCCGCTGCGTCGAGCAGGTCTTCGAGCTGGTCGAGTGTTCGGGGTGCGATGATCGCGGACGTGACCTGCGGGTGCGCGACAACGAACGCCATCGCCAGGTGCGTCATCGGCAAGCCGGCCGATTCCGCCAGCGGGACCAGTTCCTCGTTCGCGTCGAATTTGTGCGGATCGGTCATATGGCGGGGTCCCCACGCCATACGGCCCGCCGTCACGGGGGTCTGCTGATCCCGGCGGTACCTGCCGGTGAGAAGACCCCATGACAGCGGGCTCCAAGTCAGTACTCCCATGCCGTACTCGCCGCACACCGGCAGCACCTCGTTCCCGACGATCGTCTCCGTCTCGCCGCCGCCATAGACGTCCGACGTGTCGATGAAGTTGATCCCGCTTTCCAGGGCCCGGTCCACGATGCGTCGGCAGTCGTCAGGGTCCGGGTTCCCGGCGGGACCGAACAGCCGGGCAGGGCGAGTTCGACGAGGACAAGGTGTTCGACCTCCTCGGGGTGGAGGCGGGCGTAGGCGAAGGCGACCATGCCGCCGATGTCGTGCCCGACGATGCGCACGCCGCCCTGGATGCCGAGCTGTGCGAGGAGTTCGCGCATGTCCTCGGCCTGTGTGTCCTTGTGGTATCCGCTGGGGGGACGGTCGGAGGCACCGGTGCCGCGCAGGTCGGGTGCGACAACGCGGTAACCGTGCGCGGCGAGGGCCGACATGAGGTGTCGCCATGCCCGCCATGTCTGGGGCCGGCCGTGCAGAAGAAGTACGGGTTCACCGGCCCCGCCGACGACGGCGTGCAAACGGGTGCCGTCTGCCGGACCCGGGAGCCGGTCAGTCTGTCCGAGGTCGTCGCAGCCTTGGCCAGCACCGCCGGCGGACGCAACGGCAGGGAACTGACCGTCGGGACGAGCGTGATGTCGCGTGTGTGCGGCCAGGAAGGTGAGCAGCGTCCAGGTGTCGTCGAACGCTGCTTGGTACGGGTGGTTCTGGGGGGTGAGAAGGTCGAGGCCGAGACTGTCGATGGGTAGGGCCTGCTCACTGGAGCGGCCGACGGGGAGGGCGTTCGGCTCTCCGTTCGCGCTGAACAGGAGGGGAATGCCATGAAGGTCTCCTGAGCGACCGGCGCTCGACGCCGGTCGGCGGTGGTCGCAGGTGGGGAGGGGAGCGGACCCGCTGTCGTCTCGGGGGCGGCGCCTTCGGGAACAGGCGGTAGCGGAGGGCAGTGGCTGTCCCGGCACGGGCGCTCGGGTCCGTGAGCGGTTCAGCGCGGCGGGCCGAGGATGACGCCGCCGTAGAGTTCGGATGCTTCCGCCAGGAGGGACTTGGCGATCTCGAAGCCGTCGGGGCGTGGGGTGGTGAGGTCGCGTCCGGCGTGGCGGAACATGCCCTCGATGCCGCCGGGCGTGGTGATCATGAGAAGGTCGGCGCGGTCGGAGGTGATGCGGTAGCCGTGCGGGACGTTGCGGGGCAGGTAGACGATCCCGCCTTCGCTCAGTTCGTGTTCCTCCTCCCCGGACCACACCAGGGCCGTGCCCTTGATCAGCATGAACACCTCGTCCTCGCGGGTGTGCAGGTGGAACGGCGGGGCTTCGCCCTTGGCCACGTCGAAGCGGCCCACGGTCAGCTTGCCCTCGGTGGCTTCCTTGTCGAGCAGCACGGAGAACGTTCCCCCGTCGAGCCATTCCAGCTTCTGCTGCTGTTCGGGCTGCGCCAGATAGGCCATGGTCATCGGGGACCTCCAAGGAAACTCCGGCCTTCAGACCGGGGCGGAATCGGACTCCTGCGGAGCGGGGCGAGGGGTCGGAACACGCCTTCCGGAGCGAATCCCGGTGCTCTGACCGGCAGGCCTGAACTTGACCGGTGATGCTGTGCGTTGGTGAGTGCGACGCACACTGTGTGAAGCGGGCGTTCACCTCCGGTGGGGGAGGGGCGCAGGGGGACATGGGCGGAGCGGGGGACGGTGTGGGCCGCACCCGACGAATCCGGATATCGCGTGGGTACGGACCGACTGGAGATGGAGTTGACCGGCTGGTCGCAGGCGGCTGTGCGGGGCCGGCCCCCGCGGGGGGAGGTCAGCCGATGGTGAGGACGAGTTTTCCGCGGCTGTGGCCGGCGTCGCTGGCCTGCTGGGCCTTGGCCGCGTCGGTGAGCGGGTAGGTCGCGCCGACCGTGATCGCCAGTGTGCCGTCGGCGGCCTGCCGGGCCAGTTCGGCCAGCCGAGCCGCCGAGCGGCGCTGCGGGCCCTCGGCGAAGACGATGCCGAGTTCGCGGGCGCGGAAGTCGGCGGTGGTGACGATCCGGTCGGTGCCGCCGCGCAGGGTGATGGAGTCCTCCAGTACGCCCTTGCCCGCGGCGTCGAGCACCGCGTCCACGCCGTTGGGGGCGAGCGCGCGCACCCGCTCGACCAGGCCGTCTCCGTAGACCAGCGCGGTGGCGCCGAGCGAGGTGACGTACTCCTGGTTGGTGGGGCCGGCGGTGCCGATGACATGGGCGCCGCGGGCGACGGCGAGCTGGACGGCGACGGTGCCCAGCGCGCCGGACGCGCCGTGGATGAGCAGGGTCTCGCCGGTTTCTCGCCGGTTTTGATGTCGAGCAGGTCCAGGACGCGGTCGGCGCCGTCGCTCGCCACCGGCAGTGCGGCCGCGTGCGTCCAGTCCAGGCCGGCCGGCTTGAGGGCGAGCACGGTCGCACTGGCGAGCGCGTACTGGGCGTAGGAGCCGGTGTCGGACCAGCCCAGCACCTCGTCGCCCTCCTTCAGATGGTCGACGTCCTCGCCGACGGCGTCGACGATCCCGGCGATCTCACCCCCGGGGACGGCGGGCAGGGTGGTGGGGAAGATGGCTTCCATGGTCCCGGAGCGGATCTTGCCGTCCACCGGGTTGACACCGACAGCCTGTACACGCACGCGGACCTGGCCGGGGCCGGGCTCGGGGATCTCGGTCTCCGCCTCGTGCAGGACCTCGGTGCCGCCGAACGTGTCGAAAACGATGGTCTTCATCACTGCTGTCTCCTTGATGAGCTGATCCGGTGCAATCAATGGGGTGGCTGAGCACCCTCAAAACGCGACGCCAGTCATGTGGCTGGCCGAAGATCTGTTGGGTGGGCTCGTTCGTGGGCTGGAGCCGCGGAGATTTGGGCCGTCACGCGGTCCGGAGCGGCGCCTGCTCACTGTTTTCCGCTGTTTCGATGACATGGACGCACCGGTCGAGGGCGGCGACCATGTAGCGGCGCCAGAGCGGGGCGAAGGGGCCGGCGAGGATCCAGCGGCGGCCGGGCAGCGGCTTGAACTCGTAGGTCCAGCGGATGAGTGTGCCGTCACCGTCGGGATTGACGTTGAACTCGCCCCGTACACCGGCCGCGAGGCGGGAGAGGACGTTGGTGAAGCCGGTCAGCTGGTAGGCGAAGCTGGAGCCCGGTACGTACTCGGTGAGTTCCTCGTCGGCCTGGGAGCCGTCGTCGAACTGCGGGTTTCTTCGCGGGCCCACGTGGTCCCAGGCCTCGGTCTGGTTCTTCACGCTGCTGATGCCGGGGAACGGGGCCACCGGGCGGAAGACGGTGGGGAGGTCGATGGGCACCAGGACGCGGAAGGCGTCCTGAGGTGCCGTGCGGGTCCGCTGCTGCACGGTGATGGTGACGGTGTTGTCGGCTGGGCCGATGAGGAGTGCGGTCATGGTTCAGCTCGCAGTCGTGGTGGTGATGGGGAGGAGGTAGTCGGTGTAGCCGCAGTGGTCGCCGCCATGGAAGGTGGTCGGGTCGGGCTCGTTGAGCGGGGCGCCCGGCGGAGGCGGTGGGGCAGGCCGCAGTTGGCCAGTGCCGTGGCGCCGGCCGAGACGGCGTCGGCCGGACCGGAGTCGAGGTCGGCGAAGCGGGCGCCGAGCGGGGGGCCGCCGCCGTTGACGATCAGCGCCGTCGACCACTGAAGGCCATGTGCTGCGCGATTCCTCGTCCGGGCCCTGGATGAGGTGGAGGTAGGCGAGGCCGAGCGGGTGACGGCGTCGAGCAGCGCCGGGTAGACGTCGCGCATGTCGGGGTAGGGGTGCAGCGCCTCCCGCATCAGCTCGTTGGTCACACGCGAGGCCCGTAGGCCCCGCTCGTGTCGATGTGCGTGATCCCGCGCTCGACCGCCTCACGCAGGACGGCCGGAGCGCCCTCGTGGTCGGCCGGAGGCCATGACGCCGGGGCCGGCCAGTTGCATGGCGCCGTAACCGAACCGGGTGACCGCCGCGTCACCCAGTTTCCAGGTGCCCCCGGGAAGGGGAAGAGACGGCGCATCCGCGTCCGCGCCCGCCCCCCAGTGGGTCATGGCGCTGTGTCACGACTGTTTCCCTTCTTGAGGTCAGTGGGACGGGCCGGGGGCACGGTGGTGAGGCCGTGCCCTGCGGCTGGAGGGTCAGGAGCGGTAGCGGGTACGGCGCGCCGCGAGGTCGCCTACGGCCGGTGGTGTGGCGTCCGCCATCGCGCCGGCCATCGGGGCCGACGCCGCGGCGATTCGGGGTCCAAGCTGAATGCGCCCTTTCCTCTCGGTGGAGGACCGGCGTCAGACGGCGGACGGGACGACGATGACCTTGCCGTGCACCGCGCCCTCGGCGGCCCGGGCGTGCAGCGCAGGCAGCTCGGCCAACGGCACCCGCTCGGTGACATCGACGCGCAGCTCGCCGCTGTCGATTGACGCCACCAGCTTCGCCAGCTGGTCGGCGTCGCTGCGGACGAACAGGTCGATGCCCCGCACGCCGCGCTCCTCGTCGCTGGGGGCGGGCATCCACACCGTGGTGTTCACCAGGACACCGCCGGGACGGACCAGGGTGACCAGCGCGGCCAGCTCGGCCGGGTCGACCGGTGCGAGGTTGAGCACGACGTCGACCGGTTCGGTCACCGCCGCGGTCACGCTGGTGGTGGTGTGGTCGATGACTTCGTCGGCGCCGGCCGACGTGACCGCCTCGCTGCTGCGTGGGCTGGCCGTGGCGATGACGTGGGCACCGGCGTTCTTGGCCAGCTGCACGGCGTAACCGCCGACCGCGCCGCCCGCGCCGTTGATGAGCACGCGGTGCCCGGCCGTCAGCTTGCCGTGGTCGAACAGCGCCTGATACGCGGTCAGGCCCACGAGCGGCAGCGCGGCGGCGTCGGCCAGCGGGACGTCCTTGGGCGCCGGCGTCAGGACCTCGGCCGGTGCGAGGACGTACTGGGCGGCGGCTCCGGTCCCGTCCATCGGCAGGAAGCCGACGATGTGGTCGCCGACCGCGACGCCGTCCACGCCCTCGCCCAGCGCGTCGACCGTGCCGGCGACGTCGATGCCCGGGGTGTGGGGCAGCACCACCGGGATGGGGCCTTGCATGAAGCCGGCGCGGATGTTGCCGTCCACGGGGTTGAACGACGTCGCGGCGACGCGGATCCGGACCTCACCGGCACCGGGGGCGGGCTGCTCCACGTCCTCGTAGCGCAGGACGTCGGGGTCGCCGTACTCGTGGAAACGTACTGCCTTCATGTCGGTTCTCACCTTCACTGTGATCGATGTTGCTTCGAATTCGAAGCAACTGTTGACGACTCTACATCTGCTTCGAATTCGAAGCAAGTGTTGTCGGTCACCGCCGGTGCGAGCGCATCGCAGCGGCGAGTTCGGCGGCGGCTTGGTCGATGCAGGCCCGCAGCCGCGCCGCGTCGCTGCCAGCCGTGGCCGGCCAGTCGGCGGGGCCCGCGACGACGATCGTGGGCACGGGGTCGGCGTGCACGTCGGTCAGGCGCCCGCGTATCACCTGTGTGGTGTCGGGTGGCTGCCGGTCGGAACTGCTGTTGAGCGCCAGCAGCACCGGCATGCCGGCCAGGACTCCGCCCCCGAGGACGGCGAAGAACGAGTCGAACACCTCGCTCGGGGACGCGGCGAGCACCGGGGTCGCCACCACCAGCCCGTCGGCCGCCACGACCGCCGCGATCGCCTCCCGCAGGTCGAGGCTGGCGCGGTCGTAGGTGGAGTGCTGCGCGAGGTCGGCCGCCAGCCGGTGCAGTTCCAGCACCTCCACCTCGGCGCGTGCACCGCCGGCCGCCAGCGACCGGCACACAGCCTCCGCGACCCAGTCCGCGAGCAGGCGAGTGGGACGCGGATGGCCGGCACCGGCGCTCACGACGGCCAAGGACACCGGAGCCCACGCGGCGGTGCTCATCCCGGCATCATGTTCAAGGCTCTTTCTTCCCCGCGGCCGGGCCGTGGTGCCGTCACCGGGGAGGACCGAGAAGGACGTTGCCGGACAGTTCCGCGGCTTCGGCGAGCAGTTGCACGGGGGTGCTGCTGGTCCTCACGTCGTACGAGGTAGGGAATGCTCATGGCCGGTCCTCGGGATCCTGGGCGGCGGCGCCGTCCTCCTTCACCCCACCCTGCGCCGCACCACTGCCCTATCTCCATGTTCTGGAGTGCTCAGTGGGGCCCAACACTGCCCACACCGTGCCCTCATGAAGTCACGACGTCGGGCCAGTGAGCCCTTCGCGTCCGGCTCGCTTCGCCCGGGACGGCACCGGCATTCGCGGAGGAGTTCAAGTCCGGCTCCGCCTGCGGTGGCTGGAAGGGCCGCACGCCACACGGCACACCACACTCTTCGAATTCGAAGCAGTAGACTGCGGTCATGCCTGATTCACCGCCGTCGCTCGACCCCGTACAGCTCGGCGCCTACTTCGACCTCATCGAGGTGACCAGCCTGCTCCGGCATGCAGTCGAGCAGCAGTTGCGCGAGGCCGGCGATCTCAGCTACGTGCAGTTCCAGCTGCTGGCCCGCCTCGGAGACTCGCCGACAGGCAGTCACCGCATGACCGACCTGGCCGACGGCGTCGTCTACAGCCGCAGCGGCCTGACGTACCAGGTGGGTCTGCTCGAGAAGGAGGGCCTGGTCGTCCGCGCTCCCTCGCCGGACGACGAGCGGAGCGTCACCGTCACGCTCACCGACGCCGGACGTACGCTGCTCGCGAAGGTGCTGCCGGGTCACGTCGAGGTGGTCAGCGGTCTCCTGTTCGAACCGCTGTCACGCGACGACGTCAAGACCCTCGCCGGCCTGCTGGCGCCGGTACGTGAGCACATGCGCTCGACGCCGCCTCGCTCCGCCGCGTCTCGCCGCCGCAAAGGCGGAGCATAAGGACTCGACAGGCGTCGGGGCCGCGGCGACCGCAGCGGATCAGGACACGGCAGGACGCCGGGCAGCCCGCAGTCGCCGGTGAACGGGAACGGGGGCGGAGTCAGGCCGAGTCGTCAGGCCGGTCGGCGTGCGAACTGCGCCGGTGTCGCTCGGTACTGCTTCTTGAAAGCGCGGATGAAGTGGCTGCTGTCGGTGAAGTGCCAGCGCGCGGCGGCCTCGGAGACGCTGAGCCGTGATCCGGGGGCGGTGAGCGCCGCGGCCGCTTCCTCCAGACGCCGACGGCGGATGTAGGCACTGCACGACTCGTCCAGACTCGCGAAGGCCCGCTGCAGGGTGCGCACGGAGACGTGCAGGTGCGCGGCGATCGTGGCCGGCGACAACATGGCATTTGTGAGCCGAGCGTCGGCCAGGTCCTTGGCGGCTTGGGCCAGTGCCGGGGTGAAAGTGGGCTCGTGGTCGTCGAAGTGGTCGAGGACCAGTCCCTTGGCGAGTTCGAGCAGGGCGTTGCGGGACGCGTGCGCGGCCGCCGGGCCGAGGCCGCTCACGGTCCGCTGGACCATGGTGGTGTGTGCCATGAGGATCTGCGCCGCGGGCGAGGTGGCCTGGCCGGTGCGTGGTTTCCCGGCGACCAGGGAGCGCAGGGCGTCGCCGGGGAAGATGAAGATGCGGGTGCCGATCACGGGGGTGGTGTGGAAGTGATTCTCCGTCACGACGTGGTGCATGAAGTAGGCGCCGGCCGAGACGTACGCGTCACCGCCCTGATCATGTGGGTCCTGCAGGGCCACCGCGCCGCGCAGCCCGACGTACAGCCTGATCTGGTCGTGCTCGTACGTCCCGACTGCCCGGGTGCTCACGGGCGAGGATGCCCAGAGTTCGTTGATGGCGGTGTCTTCCAGGGCCACCGAGCGCATCGTTCCCTGGAAGCCGTCGACCGTGGAAGCGCTGAATTCCGGCAGCGGGTACAGGTCTCCCATGCGGTCGTTCCAGGTGTCGATGAACGGTTCCCACGTTCCCCGGCCGGGGCCGGTGGAGTCCGCGTCGACGTTGAACGTGCCCACCTTGTCGCCCGGTCCGAGGAAACGAGATCCGCTGCTCATGTGCCCTCCGTGCCGGTGAAGTTGTCGCCGGGATCCTGTCTGGTGTCGCAAACGTACACGCTTCCTTCGCACGGCCGTTCCTAGTGTTGGCTGCACTTCAACCGTTGACGATCTTCCACTTGCGGGTGCCGCCGGCCGTGCTGCCACCGTGCACGCCGGCGCCGCCGCGGGCGCACTGCCCGGTGGCGAAGTCGTCGTCACGCCGGCGGCTGATTCCCACCTGACCGACCTTCGAGGAGACAACCGCGATGATTCCCGATGACGATCCGTCCCGGTCGCTGACCGTGGCGCACCCGGACGACCCCGGCACGACGTATGTCTCGCTGGTGGGCAACACGTACGCCATGCTGATCACCGGCGAGCAGACCGACGGCCGGTACTGCCTGATCGAGATGCGCGTGCCCGACGGCGGCGGCCCGCCGCCGCACCGGCACGACTTCGAGGAGATGTTCACGATCCTCGAGGGCGAGATCGAATTCACCTTCCGAGGCGAGAAGCACACGGTGCGGGCCGGGTCCACGATCAACGTTCCGGCCAACGCGCCGCACAACTTCCGCAATATCTCGGGTGCGCCGGCGCGCATGCTGTGCATGTGCACCCCCGCCGGCCAGGACGAGTACTTCCTGCGCATCGGCGATGTCGTCGCGGGCAAGGACGCGCCGCCGCCGCAGCTGTCGCAGGACGAGCTCATGGAGCGTCGCCGCCGTGCGGCCGAGCTGGCCGCGACCTACAGGAGCGAGTTTCTCTAGCCCGCAGGCAGGCGGGCCCGGGAGGCCCGCCTCCGAGAGTTCGACATGACCGGGGACCCGGGCCCGGGCCTGGACCCGCACCGGTCACGGCTGAGGCCGTGTCGAGTGGTGTGACCGTGATGAGCTGTCCGTCGGCGCGACCGTGGACAGGCCGACTGTTACTGCTATTTCCGAGGAGCGCGGATTGGGAGCGGTGGGACTTGCGGACCGGCTGGCCGCGGCACGAGCCGGTGCGCTGGTGGGCAGGGAGCCGGAGCGGGCGGTGCTCGACCGGATACTGTCGGGGGCACCGGACGCCCCACTCGTGGCGTACCTGCACGGCCCTGGCGGTATCGGCAAGTCCTCGCTGGTGCGCTACGCCGCCCGGCAGGCCGAGCTCATCGGCCGCCGCGTCGTGCGCGTGGACGGACGGTTCCTCGACGCCGACCCGCGCCGGCTGGAGGAGGCCGCGGCCCCGGCCCGCGCCGAACCCGGTGCGGTGCTGCTCATCGACACCTTCGAGCAGTGTCAGCCCCTTGAGGCGTGGCTGCGTGAGAGCTTCCTGCCGCGGCTCGCGGACCATGCGATCGTGGTGGTGGCCAGCAGGGTCGCCCCCGACGCCGAGTGGTCGCTGGACCCTGGGTGGGCGCAGCTGTTCACCGCACTCGCCGTGCGGCCGCTCGACGCCGCCCAGTCCCACGCCCTGCTCGCCGCCCGGGGTGTCCCCGCCGAGCAGCGCAGCGCCTTCGTCGCCTTCGCCGGAGGCAGCCCGCTCGCCCTCTCGCTGGCCGCCTCCGTACCTGCCGCGGCACCCGGCGCACCGTGGAACCCGACCGGTGACGTCCTGACGACCCTGGTCGAGCGGCTGGTGGGAGACCTGCCCAGCGCCGTCCACCGACGCGCCCTCGAGGTCGTCGCGCAGGCATACGTCACCCGCGAGCCCCTGCTGCGCGCGGTGCTGGGTGACGAGAACACCGACACGGTGTTCTCCTGGCTGCGCCAGTTGCCCTACATCGAGGCCACGCCCGAGGGGCTGCACCCGCACGACGCGGTGCGGGCGACCCTCGAGGCCGACCTGCGCTGGCGGGACCCCGAGCGCTACGACGACGTCCGCGTCCGCGTCTCGCTCGCGGGCCTGCGGGCCGTGCGCGGCGCCGCCGACGACGACGCGCTCCTGCGGGTCGCGGAGTGGATGTTCCTCTTCCGCGACCAGGGCGGATCCGACAATCTATACAATCACCGTACGCACCCACACATCGAGGACACCCCACTTCGCCCCGAGGACGTACCCGGCGTGCTGCGCATGGCCCAGGAGGCGGAGGGCCCGGCATCGGCGGCCTCGGTCGCACACTGGCTGCGCCGCCAGCCGGAGGCCTTCCGCGTCCACCGCTACGCGGGCTCCTGCGCACCCGTGTCGTTCATGGCCGTCCTGCGGCTGGACGCACCACTGCCCGAGGACCGTGCCGCGGACCCGGTGATCGCGGCAGTCTGGGACCTCGTGGAGGCGGCGGCCCCCCTCGGGCCGGGCGAGCATCTGGGTATACGCCGCTTCGCGGTGCAGCCCGGCGGGCGCCAGCGGCCCTCACCCCTGATGGAGCTCATCAGCCGGCGCGCCATCGCCGAGGAGATGCGCGCCCACGGACGCGCGGTGACCTTCACCGTCTTCGAAGACGCCGACCGGTGGGGACGTTACCTCGCCGAAGCCGGGATGCCGGAGCTCGCGGCCATGGACGTCGACGGGAGGCGACAGCACATCTTCGGCCGGGACTGGCGACTGCAAACCGTGGACCAGTGGGTGCGACACCGGGCTCGCGCCACGGTCACGCCCGTAGCGACATGGCCCACGACTGCCTCAGCGGGTGGCCCGGGCGACCAACTGTCGCGCGCCGGGTTCGAGGAAGGAGTGCTGGAGGCGCTGCGCACCTGGCACACCCCCCGCGCCTTCGCGACCTGCGTCCTGCTGCACTCCCATCTCGTGCCGCCGGGTTCACCCGACCCGGCGGCGAACCTGCGCGGCGCCATCACCGCGGCTCTCGCCGCACTGCAGACGGACCCCGCGGGTGTCAAGGCCCAGGAGGCCCTCACCGCCACCTACATCGGGGCCTCCCGCACCCACAAGGCCGCCGCCCGACGACTCGGGGTGCCCTACGGCACCTACCGGCGCCACCTCGCCCTGGCCAAGGAACGCCTCACCGAACACCTGCTGCGACAAACGGCCACGCCATCCACACCGATCCAGCCACGATCGTTGCCGCAGGAGTGACCCGTGGGCGGCGCTGAACATGGTTGAGCAGCACAGGCCGTGGCGACCGGACAGCGGGGCGGCGCAGGGTGTCCTGGTCCACATGGCACAGGTGGTACCGGCCGTCCGGGGGAGTCCAACCGCTCTGGCGCGGGCATGAAATTGCAGGTCAGTGCCTCACGCTCTGGGGGCGTTGGCCCAGTTTGTGACAGATGTGTGAGAGCAGGTGAAACGGTGAGGCGCCCGCCGGTAACCATCCCTGGGCGGGCGCCGAGGGAGAGCTCCGACCCGACGGGACCGGTGGTCTGTCCGTCACTATGTGCCAGCTCCGCCGGAGTGCTCCCGACTCTGGCGGCTCACGTCGTGGCGGGTGGCGGCCCGGTCGATCAGGGGGCTGCGATGCTGTTGAGGCCGGCGCCGGCGAGCTGGAGGAAGAACGCCTTCTCGCCGGGCACCTGCGCGATGCCCGCGGATTCGGGAGTTGCGGGAGAGGACGTGGACGCTGTCCCTCGGGGGTTCAGCGGCGTCGCAGTGACGGGTCGAGCAGCGCGGGCGGAGTGTCGTTCTTTTCGTGTGCGGCGAGGTCGGTGCCAGGGGCGACGATCGCGTCGATCGCGTCGAGTACGTCGGCGGAGAGCACGGTGTCCGCGGCGGCGAGCTGCGAGTGCAGGTGGTCCAGTGTGCGGGGGCCGATGATCGCACTGGTCACGGCGGGATGCGCGGTCACGAAGCCGAGCGCAAGCTGGATCATCGTCAGGCCGGCCTCGTCGGCGACCTTGGCCAGCTGCTCGACCGCGTCGAGCCTGGCCCGGTTGGACGGGATGGTGGTGTCGAAGCGTTGCGGCATGAACGTTGAGCGGTTGGTGGCGATTTCCTGGCCCTCGCGGATCGCACCCGACAGCCAGCCCGAGGCCAGCGGGCTCCACGCCAGCACACCGAGCCCGTATTCCTCGGTCACGGGCAGCACATGGCTCTCGATCCCCCGCTGCAGGATCGAATAGCTGGGCTGTTCGGTGACGTAACGGCCCAGGTGGTGCTCGCGGGCGGCCCACTGGGCTTGCACGATGCGGTACGCGGGGAAAGTCGAGGAGCCGAAGTAACGGATCTTTCCCGCGCGTTGCAGGTCGCTCAGCGCCGACAGCGTCTCCTCGTCACTGGTGTTCGGGTCCCACCGGTGGATCTGGTAGAGATCGACGTGGTCGACACCGAGACGGCGCAGGCTGTTGTCCAGCTCGGTGACCAGCCAGCGGCGCGAACTGCCCTGTTGGTTACGCCCGCCCATCGGCATGCTCGCCTTCGTGGCCAGCACGATGTCGTCACGGCGACCGGCGATAGCCTTGCCGACCATCTCTTCCGACTCGCCGCCGCTGTACGCGTCGGCGGTGTCGATGAGGTTGATCCCGCCTTCGAGAGCGGCGTCGACGATGGCGGACACCTCGTCCTGGGTGGTGCGCCCGATCTTGCCGAAGTTCATCGCGCCGAGCGCGAGGGAGCTGGCCTGCACACCGGTGCGGCCCAAGGTGCGGTACTGCATGACTGTGTTCCTCCATTGCGGGTGAAGCGTCGGTGGCAATACGTGGCTGGGTTGCCGGTCCCTGCTCTGGCATCATGAGCAAACGGAACCTTGTTCCGTTAACGATACGGAACGATGTTCCGATTTGGCAAGCTCGGTAGCGGAGGGAGCGGCGCGGGCGGCGCGGAGCGTTCGTTGCGGTAAAGGTCCATCGGGTTGTGGTGGGCATGGGCCCGGGCACCACGTCGGACCAGCGGGAACGGATTGACCATCGGGCCCGACCCGACCTCGCGGTGAAAGTCGTAGAAGCCACGCAGCACCGATTCACCATGACCGCGGGTGGCAGGCGCGTACCGGCGACCCGGCCCCGTCTTGCCCGTCACCGGGTTCGGGGCCGCCGACGCCGCCGACGCCGCCGGGACACCGGCCCGCCCAGGCCTGTCGCTGATCTGGATCCAGCGCGAGAAGTCGCGGGCCTCGTCCCGAGTCGCCTGGTCCCAGGGGGTCTTGACCGCCCACAGAAACCGGAACCAGCGCAGCAGGTCCACCGCGTACGAACGCTGTGTCGTTGCGGGCCGCCCGATGCCCTGCAGATCCTTCAAGTACACCGCGACGGGCTCGACGCTCGCCCCTACCGGATCAAGCAGCTGGTACGGCTCCCACGCATCGCCGGTCATCAGGAGCGAACCGACCCGCGGTACGGCCAACGACCGCAGATCCTGGCCTTGCCCATCTCTCTCGATCATGAGGCGGGACCATAGCCACCCTCTTCACTGCCTGTCCGCTGAACTGCGTGAACTCTCCAGGTAGTTCAGTCAACAGGTAAACACGCTGCTGATGCAGGAAGTCCTGGCCGATCCGAAGTGGGCGGACCAGCTCACCGACGCGGACCGCCGGGCGCTGTCGCCGCTGTTTTGGACCCACGCGAATCCGTACGGCAGATCCGAGCTGGACATGAACAGCCGCCTCGACCTGGACCTGTCCATGCGGGCGACGGTGCCCGGCCCGCGCGCCCCGCAGGTGGAAGCGGCCGCAGTTCCGGCGTGAGACCTGGGCTCCGGTCCTGGCCGGAGCCCAGGCATCGTGCGTGAGCGTCACCAGGGGTGTTGGTGGCAGTCATGAGGGGGACGCGTCGCCTCTGCCGGCCGCGGTGGCGCTGTGGACGCAGTCGCGGAGCAGGGCGCGGCGCTGGTCATGTACGTCATCGGGTTCTTGTCTGCCGGCCGCATATACGTTGCTGACCGGTGACCAGGCCATGGACATGGCGATGACCACGGCCATGATGTCGAACGGGTCACCTGCGCGGACCCGCCCGGCGGCCTGGGCCTCGGCGATGGCCGTGAGCTTGCGGTCGTCGTAGTGCCGGTGGGTCTCGACAAGGTGCCCGGCAGGCCGGCGCTCCAGTCGCGTCCAGGTCGCCAGCCGGATGAGGTCGGGGCGGCGCAGGTATTCGTCGTAGAGGCGAACGGCCCACCCCGCGAGATCCTCGGCGTCGATGGGCACGACGTTGGTGAGGCGCTCCAGCGAGCTGAGGAAGATCGCGTCGAAGAGTCGCTCTTTGTCGCCGAAGTAGGCGTAGAGCCCGCCCCTGGCTCGCCGTGCCGCTCGCGCAGCGGGGCGGTCACGAGCGCGTACCACACCGGGCGCTTCACCAAGGTGCCGAAGCTGGCGAAGGAGCTGCGGGTGCCGACCCCGGCCAACCGAAGGCCGGGGCAGCCCTGGCGGCCCGGCAGCCGGTGCCCGCGGCCGTCGACCCCAGTCTGCCGAGCGCGGACATCCGCATCGGCTATGCCCGTTGCTCGCACCTCAGCCAAAAGCTCGACTCGCAGCTGAACGCGCTCGCCAAGCACGGCATCGGCAGAGACAAGATCTTCAGCGAGAAGATCAGCACCCGGATCAAGGTCCGCCCGCAGTTCGAGGAAGCACTGAAGACCGCCCGGGAGATCAAGGCGCACGCCCCGCACTGCCGGGTCATCTTCACCGTGTTCGGGATGAAGAGGCTGGGGCATGACGCAGCAGAACTCACCGCCCTCGCGGACCGTCTGACCGAGCACGGCCTGGTGCTGGAGATGCGCCGGGCCGCTGCCCGGCATTTACGACCCCACCGGCCCGGGCAAGCTGCTGTTCAGCTTCTTCGCCGCGATGGCGGAGACGGAGCGGGAGAACATCCGGGAGTCAACGCTGGAGGGGCTGGAGACCGCGGCCCGCAAGGGCAAGTACGGCGGCCGGCCCCCGGTCATCACTGACGACATGCTGCACACCGTGCTGCGGCGCAAGGCACTCGGCGAGTCCGTCGAGCAGATCCAGCCCGTCCTGATCATCCCCACCGGCAAGCGCAAGGGACAGAACCCGTCCGTCGCCAGCATCTACCGGGCGCTCGCCGAGCACGAGAAGACCCAGGCGTACCCGGAGGCCGTCGAGACGGCACACACCGACTTCGCCGCCCTTCAGCAGCGCGACCGCAGCCCTGAGTAGTCACTCAGCGCTACACGCCACCTGGCGGTAGCTATACGAGAACAGGGCCGACACGGGCGCCGTCGATGACCGTGCGCTGCGGCTGAGCCGGTCTGGCCGGTCGGGGTTGGGGTTGTCGGTCACGGTCTCCTCGACTGCGCTGAAGGGCGGGGAGCGTGACGATTGTGCCCCACCGCCCTGGCGGGCGACACGCCCGGTCCCGCGCGGACCGGGCCGGGGCCGGCGCACGCCCGGACGGCCTTCACGGGCGGCAGGGCGGTTCAGGGGCGGGTGCTGGTGGAGCGGGAGGTCGGGCCCCAGGCTTTCAGGACCGGGTCCATGCACCATTGGCACAGGGGGCTGCCGCCGTGGCCGTACTTCCAGGTCTTGCGCTGGCATGCGGAGCAGGGGCCGACCTGGCTTCCCAGGCAGACGAACGTCGAGGGGTCGGGGTCGGTGACCGGGGGCGGGGGAGTGCTCATCGTGCTGGTGTCCTTGCGGCGATGGACGGGTCAGGGGACCGGGGTGGGGCCGTGGGGTAAGTCGATGATGTCCAGCTCGGTGTCGGGGCGGCAATGAGTGCACGGCCGCAGACCGCCGGCGATGAGGCGGCGTGCCTCGTCCCGGCCGACGGGACGCCACCGCTTCCCTGCCATGCGGCACTCACCGGCGTGAATCTGGACGGGAGGGCGGCCGGTACCGATGCCCAGTTCCACCGTCCACTGCGGGGGCTCGGGACGGCGCAGCCGGCCGCGCTCCGCTTCTGCCTGGCGCTGTTGCACGGCGGCGATCTTCGCATTGATGCGGGTCAGCCATAGCGTGTGCCACACCCGCAAGGTCTCCAGGCGGGGCAGGTCCTCCGGCAAATCATCGAACACACATTTGATTCTAGGTGTCGGGGAGCATCACCTCGACTCCGGGCGTGGATACCGGCAGCAACGTCCGACCTGGCCTGTAGCTGCACCGGCCGGGACGAAAAAGGCCGGCGCCCTCAGTCCGCAATGCGGGTGGCACGGGCACCGGCCAGCCGGAATCCCTCCCAGGGGAAGAAAACCGTCGTGACTGGGGTTCGAGACCGTCACGGCCCGCGCGGCGCTGGCAGTCGCCCGCGCCGCATCCGGCGAGGCCGTCCACGGCCCCTTGAGCGCCATCCCGCGCCGGTAGGGCCGGGGGAGCGCCGGACTGCCAGGATGGCGCTGTGAGCACCCCCCGCCGCCCTCTGGGCACCGGTCCTCAGTCCCGCCCCCTCCCCGCCCCGGAGCCCGCCGACCGGCCCGGCACCGCCGCGCAGCGCGCAGCCGGAAAGCCACCCGCACCGACAGCGGACACCGACCCCGGCCCGCCCACCGCACGCCGCACCCTCGGCCCCGGCCAGCCCCCGCCACCGACCCGCTGACACACGGCGCCCAGAATCGCGCCCGGCTCGTGCGGGCCTCGTACGATCACAGCACCGGACCCCGGGCCTCAAGAGGCCCGGGGTCCGGTCGGTGCGTGATGGTCAGTAGTCGTCGCGTTCGGAGGGCGGTCCGTACTGCTCGATGAGGTCGCAGGTACACGTCCCGCCCTGGTACACCGACTTGTCGCACTCGTCATGGTGGTCCCACTGCGGCAGCTGCTTCGCCGGGACGGAACGTGCAGTGACTGAGGCGGACCGGGCCGTCGCGGGCCCGACGGAACCCTCGTCCACCGATGCCGGGCTGGTCGGGGCTGGCACCGCTGCGGCCTTCGCCCAGGGCACACCCAAAGCGGCGAGGGCGACCTGCTGCTCGGAGGTGAGCCTGTCCCATCTGGCGCGGGCGTTCGAAGTCCATACGCCCAGCTTCACGACCACCGGCTCTGCCTCGCCGTCGACGTCAATCTGTTCGCTGTGCCCCCTCGGCACCGCTCGGTCGCCTTCCCGCTCCACCCACTGCGCGAGGGCCGCCAGACCTCGCTGGAACGCCGCCTGCGCCTTGCTCGGGCCCTTCGTCGCAGGGACGGGGGACGGAGCCTCGGTGGGCTGCACGCCCAGCTTCGACAACCGCTCCTGCTGCTCGGCCGACAGCTGCGCCCAGATACCCGGATTCTTCTGCCGCTCCAGCCACTTGCCCAGGTCGTCGCCCTCGAACAGCACTCCGGGTTCGATGGCCGGCAGATGGCCGTCGGCGTCGACCAGGTCGGCGAGGACGCGGTAGTGCCGCTGCCAGTCCAGTGGCCAGGGGCAGTCCCAGTCCGGGTCGATCGCGGCCAGCTGCTGCGCGCGTGCCTCCGCTCGCTTCGGGTCCTTGCCGAGGCCGCCCTTCCGGCGCAGATTCGCGAGGTGCTGCCCGATGGGCGTCATCGTCTCGCTCTCGCCCCACACGGCGTCCTGACGCGGTGCGAGGTGCCCCATGGCCCGCCGGTAGGACCGGAGCGCGGCGAGCTTGGTCTCCCACGCCTCCTCGCCCGGCTCCCAGACCATCCCGGCCTCCGGGGCGTCAAGGAGGACCTTGCGCCGGTCCTCCAGCTCACCCGCCCGCAGCGCCTTGCGCTGCTGGTGGACCCACCGCCCGAGGGGGAAGTCCTTCGTGACGCCGACCTCGACCTCAACGTCATAGGGCACGGCGTAGACGCCGGTGATCTCGTTCTCCGCCCGCCAGCGCAGCAGGGCCTGATAGCCCTCCAGCCACACCAGCGACTCCGGCCGGTAGACCCGGGTGCGCAGGAACGCCGCGATCGTCGCCGCGTCGCGCGGGCTGGAGAAGTGCAGCAGCGCCGCTTCGGCAGCGGCCTGCGTATCGTCCTGGTCCTCGCCGTCACCCTCGCCGCCAACCCCGACGATCTGGCCGTCCTCGTCACGCCGGACGTGGACCTTGCGCTTGCCGCTGGTGAGCGCGCGGGAGGCGAGCTGCTCGACCAGGCGCTCATCATGCGAGCGCAGGCCCTGGAGGACGGCCACGAGCGGCTTGAAGCTGGCGGAGGCGATCATGTCGGTGGGGTCCTCGCCGGGCTCCAGGAACACCGGCACGATGATCCGTGCGACCTTGGTGGAGCCGTCCTTGTTGAGGCGGAGCGCGCGGCCGATGTTCTGCACGATCTCGACCTGGGAGCCGCGGGTGTCGGCGAAGCAGACGGCCTCGACTCCCCGCTCGCCGGTGATGTCGACGCCTTCCCCGAGGACGCGGCAGCTGGCGAGGAAGGCGCGGTGGACCCGGCGTCCGGCCGCGTCGATGCCGTTGGCGAACTGCCTCAGGACCTCGCGCCGTTCGGAAACTAGGTGGTCGCCGCACAACCATGCCGACCACACGCGGTCCGGCGGGACGTGGCGGCCGGCCTCCAGCTCGTAGAACTCCGCGTCGATCGACGACGCGGGGAGCCGGTCCGCGGCCGCCAGGTCGTCGTCGGAGGCGTTGTTCACGTACAGCTTGTCGGCGGTCTCCGGCATCTTCTCCGCGAACGCCGCCGCCTCCTCCACCTTCTGATGGAAAGTCATCACGGTGCGCAGGTTGTGCGCGGCGGCGTGCTCCAGGAGCGCGGTCTGCAGCAGCGCCAGGCGCCGGCCCCGCTGCGCCTCCTCCGATTCCCCCAGGTCGGGGGAGGGGTCGCGGATCTCCAGGACGTCGATCTCGAACCCGGCGAGGATCTCGCGTTCGATCGCCTCGCTCAGCCCGAGCTCCGCCAGCCATGGCCCGTAGGTTTCCGAGTCGTGGCCCATGGTCGCGATCTCCAGCTCCTGGCCGTCGGCGCCCTTCTGCGGCCGGGGCGCGGCGAGGATGCGCGGGGTCGCGGTCAGGTAGAGCCGGAAGTCGGCGGGGATGCGGGCGTTGTCGTGGATCGCTGCCCAGGGCCTGCCAAGATCACCCGCCGTACCGTGGGCCTCGTCCACGATCGCGAGCGAAAAACCGTCCATGCGCTGGCCGTACAGGCGCTCTCCGCCCGCCAGAGCGGCCTCCAGCGGCCCGCGAACGCGTCCCTGGCCCGTCGGGTCCTCGAAGTCCTCGCGGTCCACGAGAGAGGCGTAGGTGGCGAACACGATGACGGGCCCGTGCCCGGCCCACAGGGCGAGCTGGATCGGGTTGGTGGTGGTGCGCACCCCCAGCTCGTTCAGCACCGGGTCGTTCTCCAGCGAGCACACCGCGACCATGGGGGAGCGGTGACCCACTGCCCGCCACGCCTGGGCGGTCTGCACGAGCAGGTCCAGGGTCGGGACGGTGACGAGGATCCGGCCGTCCGCGAACGACTCCAGCGCGCACGCGGCGGCGGTGATCGTCTTGCCCGAGCCGGTCGCTGACACGATCGTGCCCCGGGCACCCTGAGGGGGCACAGATGACCTTGAAGGGAATCCCACCCACTGACGAAAAGCTGACTTCTGGTCGATCTGATGCTCTCGGAGCTGAACCACAGTCATAATGTCCATTTTTGGGGCGAGCTGGCATACATGGGACTTCGGGAAGCATTAGGCAGTCGGTTAACTCTTAGTTGCCTTACGCTCTCTGCGTGATCCGTCCCGTCTCAGGTCCTCCCACGTGGAAGCACTTACTCGCCTCCCTCATGCTCGTGCTCCTCATAACGGTCGGTTGGTACGGCATGCAGCCGGTCTACCCAGACTGCGCATTCTTTTCTTTCGGAGATCCGGTGAGTCCGAGTCTTGCTCACCAACAGGCAATTGAAAATGGACAGTGCGACCCGGCCTACCCTCGTTGGAAAGACTGGATAAAATAGGCGTTTCAACCCCCCAGGGCCTATCCCGCGTTTTCGCTAATGCTACATGCTGCATCAACACAAGGCACCCACCACACTGGAACCCATACGAGCGCCCCCACCCTCCCTCTCGCCGTCCCGACCGCAGTACGGCTTTCGTTGAGGGTGGTCCTGGGGGGTAGTTGACGGGTATGCAGAGACGGGACTGGTTAGCCGGGTGGTGGTCTCGGCGGTGGGTGCGTTGGATGGCCGTGGTGGCCGTGTGGCTTGCCGTCTATGGGGTGGGCGCGGTGGTGTGGCGCGCCCTGATGGACAAGACGTGGCCTGAAGCGCTCGCCTTCGCCGGCATGCTGGCCATAGGGAACGCGGTCGGACAATGGGTGGCGCGCCGGGTAAGAAGGCGACAGGGCCTGAAGCCTGAGTAAAGCGGCCCCGCTCCCCACCTTCCCCTTGCTGCTCGGGCCGCAGGCCCGTTGGTCGATCCGCGCAGCGGGGGCCGGCAGGCGCGTGACGCCTTTGGTGGCTGGAGCGCAGCGGATGCCACCTCGCGGGGGCGCCGCCCCCGCAGCTCCGGGAGCGCAGCGGACGGAGCATCAACCTGACTGCGCAGCAG